>JAJTIE010000010.1 GCA_021300195.1 Bacteroidota bacterium
GAGGAGCTAAAGGCCCAGCTAGCCGCCGATGCCGAACAGGCGCGCAGGATGATGGATGGGCCGCGATAGTGGACGAGGGTGCTTGTTCTATTGACCTAGTGGCCATTTCGCATCGATGGTGTCCTCCCCCCTGACTGTCCCGTTCCGGAAGCCGTGGGGATGGGGGCTATGTGCTGCAGGCCGCGGGCGAGGAGGCTGGTGCAGGTGTTTCCGGCGGGGCGTGGTAGTGTAAGAAGATCTCTACTTTTTCTTGATAAAAAGTACCAAAAACCAAGGGCTGTGCCAGGCCTTGGCAGGCGGAACTTTCGCGAGGACGATGCGGAAACAGCAGGATACAACCCGCGATACTACCCGCGGGGGTTCCCCGCCAAAAAGAACGCGCTTCGCTCAAACAGCTTTTTGTTTTGCCGCTACGGCTCCGCCCCCCTTCCGGGCGCTAGCCTGGCAAGGCCCGGGGAAAACTGAATTTATATTAAACTGAAAAGCAGGAAGATTAGTGATATAAATTACTATTTCCAAAGTGGAACATTCCTATTTTTTTCGATTAAAAGTCCCTCGTAAACAAAACGCCCATATTCTCTTGTTATATTATATTGGTCCTTATAAGTCCAGTATTTTCTGAATGAATTTTTGCAAAAAAGTGCATTGTAGTACTCAGCCCATTTATAGAGTTCAGCAAAACTAGAAAAGGGATATTGATCAACAATATAGTATAAATAGCCCATCATTATATCATTGTAATTTATTACTATATTACATTCCTTCCATTGATATTCATATTTTTTAGTATTTAGACTATCATAGTATAATTCATACTTATTTCTTTTTACACGGACTGTTAGATATACATACTCGAATATATCGGTAAATACATATGAAAATCTCAATCTCTTCTGTGGGTCATTGCATCTTTCAATACATGGATGAATGTCATAAAAAATAATACTATCATTAATGATTATTTGTACCGAATCAAGATCAAAATCCGCACCAAAGAAGAAGTGCAAAGTATCTCGCTCCATAGTATAAGACAACAAGGGTACAAAAAAAACTATGCTAAAAAATAATCTCGTTATCATTATTTATTCCTCGATGGTTTAGGAGCTTCTGGTCTATCGGGTATATCAGACTTAGGAGAAGCATTGGGATTAATCCCTCCATTACCTAAATCCTCAGAAGTAGGCAAACCCTCATAAATAAGCTCAATTTGCTCAATGCTAATATCTATTTCCGGCTCTTGATCCCCTATTTGACTGGAATTCATGACATTACCAGGTATGCGTGGAAAATTATGCTCTAACCCTGCGGTATGCCCGCCCTCGTGTATAGAAACAGCCATAATCTGGATCATATCTGTAATGAGCGAATTGTTTTTTTCTAAGTCATAAACGGCTATTCGGATCCTGTTTATTGACGGACTACCGACTTTGTCCGCTTTACCAAGTATTATATCCTTATTATTACGCTGTTCTATGGCATCAACAAATTCCAGATAAAAGCCATCGCTTACATTTCCATACTCGTCAAAGCGGACTTTCTCTGCCTCATCAGCTGACAGGAATTCTACACTTACATTCAATATATATTGTATCCTCTGACCACTAGTCGAAATTCGTTCACCAGAAAATTCACTACCCATTCCCTGAATAAATGCCATGGTATGGGGTAAAATGTTTAAGTTACCCTCATCTACTATATTACCTAATGCATCCACAGTAGCAGGCTTTGTAGCATGATTAATAACCTTTACGTGGAGGCTCATATTCCTGAGAATTGTACCATCAGGAAGTAACTGTTCGGTAGCCTTTGACCACTCAAGCCCATCCAGATCAACGCCATCTATGGGTCTATTCATTGCAAATGGATATGGACTCCATGAGGGGTACTGCCGCAGTAAGGGATCCACAGTCAGGAAGCGGCCCAGGGCGGGATTATACAGCCGGAAGCCGTAATCCTCGATCAGCTGGGGGCCCCAGTCGGTGTCATTTTCCTTGCCGTTAAAGCCGAAACGATACGCAGCCATGGAGAAACTCCGCCCCTCCATGGCTGCACCGAATGCAGTATAATCCTGGGCCTGCGCTACCTGCGCCACCCCTGGCGGGGCGCCATTTCCGCGTGTGCGGCACCTGGCTGGGCGGGGTGGTTGCTCGCGTATCATGCGGCCTGCTAGGGCTGGTTGTTCATTTCGTAGTGCTTGTTTCCACGTTTGTAAAGGTAATTATTTTGCTTCACGTCTACGTTGCGTGGGTTGTCGCGGCAGTTCAGCAGGGGGGGAGCAGGTAGGGGTTCCAGTGGGTGTAGGTTTCGGGCTGGGCCCAGAATCAGGCTGAAAAAGCCAGTATTATTTAGGTTCTTTGCAGTTATTCCTGTTGTTTTTGTTTGTATGAACCCTGTCGCACGTTTTGCCGAGGCCCTGCTTGCCTATCCCCACCACACGGCCATACAGGCCCGTGGCAGCAGCTATAGCTACCATCAGCTTGCCCAGCTGGTTACGGCCATCCAGCAGCGGCTCAGCCTGCATGCCTTGCCCGACCGGGTGGGCGTGCTTACGGGCGATGAAGCCCATACCTATGCAGCCCTGCTTGCCATCATGGGCCTGGGCAAAACCTATGTACCCCTAAACCGGCACCACCCGGCCGAGCGCAATGCGCAGATTATAGCCGATGCAGGCCTCAGCCTCATTCTGGCTGCCGAGCCCGATCAGATAGCGGGGTCGCTGCCGGCAGCTACCCCCCTGCTGAGCCTGGACAACCTGCCCCTGGCCGAGGGGCAGCCCGAGGTGCAGGCCGTGCGGCCCGATGACCTGGCGTACATCCTCTTCACCAGCGGCAGCACCGGCCGGCCCAAGGGGGTGCCCATTACCTATCAGGCCCTGCACCACTTCCTGCATACCGTTACGGATCCGGCCCTGTGGCAGCTGGGCCCCGAGGATCGGTTCCTGCAGATGTTCGACCTCACCTTCGACCTCTCGGTGTACAGCTACCTGGTGCCCCTGTGCATGGGGGCCAGTACCTACATTGTGCCGCACACGGGCATCAGCTATATGCACATTTATAGCCTGCTGGAAGAGGAGGCGCTGACCATTGCCCTGATGGTACCCAGTGTGCTGGCCTATCTGCGGCCATTCTTCGACGAGATCCGGCTGCCAGCCCTGCGCTACAGCCTCTTCTGTGGCGAGGCCCTGCCCCACACCCTGGCTGCCGACTGGTACCGCTGCCTGCCCCATGCGCGGCTAGAGAATGTGTATGGCCCCACCGAGGCCACCATCTTCTGCCTGCGCTACCCCTGGCAGCCCGCTGCGGCCGAGGCCGAGAGCCACCAGGGTGTGGTGCCCATAGGCCAGCCTATGCCCGGGGTGCACACCTGCGTGGTGGATGAGGATGGACAGCCCGTGGCGGCAGGCAGTGTGGGCGAGCTGTGCCTGGCAGGGGTGCAGCTCACCCCCGGCTACTGGCAGCAGCCGCAGCTAAGTAGCCGCGCCTTTTTTGCCCACGCTGGCACCCGCTACTACCGCACGGGCGACCGCGTGCGCCTGAATGAGCACGGAAACTACCTGTACCTGGGCCGCACAGACCAGCAGGTGAAGATAGACGGATACCGGGTAGAGCTGGGCGAGATAGAGCACCATGCCCGCCAATACACGGGCCTAGCCCAGCTGGCAGTGGTGCCGGTTAGCCAGGGTAGCAGCACCAGCCTGCACCTGTACCTGGAGGGCTACACGGGCCCCCTGGAGCCCCTACGGGCCCACCTGGCCAGCCAGCTGCCCCCCTACATGCAGCCCCGCGCCATCCACACCCTGGCGCGCCTGCCCCTGAATGCAAATGGAAAAATAGACCGAAAAGCCCTGGCCAGCCAGGCACTGCAGGCCCAGTAGCAGCCATCCGGCACCCCGCAGGGAGCCCGGCACCGCTGCACGGCCCCCTTGTCTTTACCGCCCAGCCTCCCTTTCTTGCTTGTGTAATGATTACCAATAACTCCACCCGCCCAATTATCCGCCCAGCTACCGAGGCCGATGTGCCCTTTCTGGCCTGGGTACTGCTGCAGGCCGAGGCCAGCGGCACCCAGGTCATCAGCTATCAGCGCCTGTTCCAGCTGGCAGACAACGAGCTACAAGACCTGGTGACCACCCTGCTGGAAGAGGAGATAGCGGGCTGCGACCTGAGCTACGTAAACTATGCCATAGCCGAGGTGGATGGCCAGCCTGCCGGGGCCTGTGCCGCCTGGATAGAGGCCCAGAGCCACGCCCCCTGCCAGCTGATACGCGGCCAGATGCTGGCCTATGCGCTGGGGCCCGAGCGCCTGCAGGCTGCCAAACCCAGGCTGGACATCCTGGCCGAGCTGAACCTGAACCGCACACCCGGCAGCCTGCAGCTAGAGAGCTTTGCCGTGCGGCCCGAATACCGTGGCAGGCAGATAAGCACACAGCTGATACACCACCACCTGCAGCACTACCAGGCCGCACACCCGGCTCTCGCCCTGGCCGAGATACAGCTGATGGCCGAGAATGAGACGGCCCTGCACGCCTACCTGAAAGCAGGCTTTGAAGTAGCCGAACGCAGAAATTCTGCACATCCCGATATTACCCGGCTGCTACCCGGTAGGGAGAAAATCCTGCTGCGCAGGGCCCTCCGCTAAGCGCCATACACGGGCTTTTACCTATATTTAGCCCACATTGTACGTTTTACGATTTGCACAACGGATGAGAACCGATATTCAAGAGAAGCTCAATACCCTCTTTCGCCAGGTTTTTCAGGACAACCAGATAGAGGTGCGGGCAGACATGACGGCCGCCGACGTGGCCAGCTGGGATAGCCTAAACCACATGACGATGATACAGGCTGTGGAGAAGGCCTTTGGCGTAAAATTTAAGCTCAAGGAAATAACCAAAATGCAGAATGTAGGCGATATGGCCCGCCTGATTGAGGAAAAAGGAGCCTAGCCCCGCTGGATGAGGGGAGGGGCACGGTCGGTACCCCTGTCGTGCAGCAGTGCCTTTACCCGGGCCCTACGCTACGAGAATTGCAAATCTGTGAAGAACTACGCACCCATAGCCCTGGCTACCCTGGCCCTGGCCCTGGCCCTACTGCTGGGGCTGGCAGCCTGCTACCCCTGGCTGCAGCAGTGGCAGGCCCGCTATGAGACGCGCGTACAGCTGAACGGACAGGCCGTAGACCTGGCCCTCAAGTATCAGGATCTGGACCGCATCTTTACCTTCCTGCGGCCCGAAGAGGCCCGACAGGCCCGGCAGCAGATAGCCCGGCTGATAGCGCGCGAAAAGAAGCCCAGCCCGCCCGGGGCCAATGCACAGGACGTAGACTCGGGCGACTCGGCCAAGATCATCAACCCCATCTACCAGGGGCAGCACGCACTGGATGGTTTTTTTATGGCACTGGGCCAGCTGCAGGCCCAGCCCCAGCCACTGCGCATAGCCCACTATGGCGATAGCCAGATAGAGGGAGACCGCCTGACGGTATTCCTGCGTGCCCTCTTTCAGCAGCGCTTCGGCGGGCGGGGTATCGGCTATGTGCCCATGGCCGAGCCAGCCACCAGCCAGAATTTTGTACAGCGCGAGCATACCAACTTTGTGCGCTATTCTGTCTTTCACAACAAGCTGAAGAGCGGCGAGTACGCCCTGGGCGGGTGTATGTGGCGGCTGCCCAAGGGTACGGAGCAGGGCTACTATGCCTTTGAGCTGGCAAAGGGCGTAGCCTACGACCAGCTGAAGCTGATGTGGGGCAATGCCCCCACGGCCTGGCAGCTGCGGGTATACCTGGGCAACGACTCGCTCCTCTACACCGAGGAGCTGCCTGCCGCCGCAGGCTTCCAGCTTACACAGCTGCGCATACCGGCCGGCAGCCGCAAGCTACGCCTGGAAATACTGGCACCGGCCAGCCCCGACCTGTATGGCCTCCTCTTCGATGGCAATACAGGCCTTACGGTAGACAACTATAGCATACGCGGCCATGCCGGAAATGGCCTGCTAGAGATCAGCAGTGGCTTTATGCAGCAGCAGTATGCCCGCCTGAATACCAAGCTGGTGATCCTGCAGTATGGGGGCAATGTAGTGCCCTACATCGATGTGGAAGACTTTGGCTGGCTAGAGCAGGCCAACTATAACTTGATCCGAAAGTTTCGCAGCCTATTGCCCGATGCCAGCATCCTGGTCATTGGCGTGGGTGATGCCGCCTACAAGAATAAGGAGGGCGAGCTAACCACCTGGCCTACGGTGGAGAAGATACGCAATGCCCAGAAGCGGGCCGCGCTGCGTGCCGGCGTGGCCTTTTGGGATCTGTGGCGCGTAATGGGGGGCCCAGGCAGCATCGTAGCCTGGGCCGCCCATAATCCCCCCCTGGCGGGCGAGGACTATGCCCACCTGACCTGGCATGGCCAGCGCCTGATTGCCACCGCGCTTTTTCAATCGCTCATGCATGAGTACGAACGCTTCCGGCAGCGGCTGGCAGCTACGCATACCGCCACACACGGGCCGGGCACAGCACCCACTATGCAGGCCCGAAAACCAAACCTGGCTAATCAAAATCACGTAAACCAATGACAGCTGTATGAGGAGGATCCATTCTATTGCACGTATTGGCTTGCTGTTCATCCCGGTGCTATTTCTGGCATGGACACATGCCGGGAATGGCGGGCTACCCTATGCCGGCAAATACTGGGCACCTACCGATAGTGTAGACCAGGCCGCGTATATCGGGCGAAAAATTGCCTTTCGGGATAAGTATTCTTTCCTGGACTACGACCACAACTACATCCAGTGGGCCAATTCTCTGGCAGTGAATAACTTCTTTGAGAAACTGAAGAATAGCCGCCAGCAAAAGGTAAAAGTGGTGCACATCGGCGACAGCCATGTGCAGGCCGACATCGGCACCGGCCATATACGAAACCTGCTACAGGATGTATTTGGCCCCGGGGGAAGGGGGCTTATCTTCCCCTACGCCACCGCCAAAACCCACCCGGGTGTGGACTACCAGACGTACAGTTACGGAAAGTGGACCTCGGCCCGAAACGTACAGCTGGCACCCCAGCTGCCCCTGGGCACCACGGGCGTGAGTGCCCGCACCGAGGACCAGACGGCTGTATTCAAGATTGTGTTTAACCGATACTACAATGACGTAAACGCCCGGGTGCTGAAGATTTTCTGCGATGCCTCCGAGCAGACCTTCGACCTCAAGCTGCGATACGGAACCGACCCGGCAGATACACTCACCCTCCGCCCACACCACCGCCCACAGGGCGCTCCCTACCTGCTAGCCCACCTACCCAAAAGCCCCGGTATGCTGGAGTGCAGCATGCTGAAGGCAAATGACCGGCAGCGCTATTTCCAGCTATACGGCATTAGCCTGGAGACGGAAGACGATGCAGGCATCCTGTACCACAGTGTGGGCATAAATGGGGCTGCCTTTGGCCATGTGCTGAAGCAGGGGCGGATGGAAGAGGAGCTGGGTGCTATACAGCCTGACCTGGTGGTGATAGACCTGGCCGGCAATGAATTCTACCTGGGCCTGGACGAAACTAGCTTTCGTGAGCGGCTAACCCAGGTGGTGAAGGTGGTCCGACAGGCCGCGCCTGCCGCCAGCATCCTCATTACCTGCTCGCAAGACATCTATCGTAGCTACTATGTCAACATCGGAGAGGCCGAAAGAGCCGCCGAGATCTCAAAAGAGGTGGCTTTTGCCAATAACTGCGCCTTCTACGACTATTACCACATTACCGGGGGGCGCTACAGCATGCTCAAGTGGCGAAGCTTCCAGCTAGCCAAGCAAGACCGCATACACCTTACCTACGAAGGTTATCAGCTAAAGGGTGAGCTTTTTGCCAACGCGCTCCTTACCAGCTATCATCAGTACCTGCTGGGCTACTACCAGATGCCGTTTGTAGCAGAGAGCCTGCCCACCCCCAGGTTTAGCAGTAGCCCAAAGGTGGCACCCTACCAGCCAGTGCAGACCCCCAGCCTGCCGGCTACCGCCACCGCCAGCACCTATACCCCCCCCAGCCCACCTGCAGGGGTCAAGGCCCAGTACTACACCGTACAGAGCGGCGATGTGCTGGGCAGTATAGCCGAGAAGTATGGGGTAAGCGTGTATCAGCTGCGTGTTTGGAACGGAATATCCGGAAACCTGATTCGTGTGGGCCAGCGCCTGACTGTATATAGCAACCAGGCTGTAAGCCAGGCACCGGCTGCCGCTGCACAGAACCCCAGCCCTGCGGCTGTGGCCCGCAGCACCGGGGCCTACCACACCGTGCAGGCAGGCGAAACCCTCTACGGCATTAGCCGCCGCTATGGTGTTAGTGTTTCGGCCATTATGCAGCTAAACGGGCTCCGAGGTTCCGATATTCGCCCGGGTCAGCGTCTGCGCGTCAAGTAATGGAGCACCTTCTCGATCAGCTTGGCCGCGCACTTGCCCACCTGCCGGGCCAGCCACATGCACAGCTGTTGTTTCAGGGGGTGCTTTTCTTTGTGGTATTTACCGCTGTGTATGCCCTGTATACCCTACTAGGCAAAACAAAGGCCCGGGTATACATACTGCTAGGTTTCAGCCTGTACTTTTACTACAAATTTAGCGGCTGGTTTGTCTTCCTGCTCATCGGCACAGGGGGGCTGGGCTGGCTGCTGGGCCAGGCCATAGCCCGCACCCGGCACCAGGGCCGCAGAGACTTGTACAAATACACGGCCATAGCCCTGAGCCTGGGCCTGCTGGCGTACTTTAAGTACACCAACTTCTTTGTACAGAGCTACTGGAGCCTGGCCAACCCCGGCGAGGCCGCCCCCCTGTATGACATTCTGCTGCCTATTGGCATCAGCTACTACACCTTCAGGGGTATCAGCTACATCCTGGAGGTGCACGGCGGCGAACCTGCCGAGCCAAACCCGGCCCACTATCTGTGCTACCTCAGCTTTTTTCCCAGTATGCTGGCAGGGCCCATCAGCCGCCAGGATGAGCTGCTGCCCGCCCTTAGGCAGCCCTATACCCTCAGCCGGGTGCAGATGGGTACGGCATTCTTTCTCTTTATCAAGGGGCTGTTCAAGAAGGTGGTGATTGCGGACTACCTGGCTGAGAACTTTGTGAACCGCATTTTTGGTAACCCGGGCCAGTACAGCGGCCTGGAAAACCTGATGGCTACCTATGCCTTTGGCTTCCAGCTGTATGCAGACTTTAGCGGCTACATAGATATGGCACTTGGCATAGCCCTGCTGCTGGGTTTTGAGCTGCGGCCCAACTTTAACGAGCCCTTCAAGGCGGGCAACATCAGCGAGTTTTGGCGCCGCTGGCACATGACGCTTAGCAGCTGGTTCAACGACTACGTGTTTGTCCCCCTCAGTTTTGCCTGGCGCCGCTGGCGCAGGCTGGGCACGGTGCTGGCAGTGCTGCTCACCTTTTTCCTCAGCGGGCTGTGGCATGGGCCCCACTGGGGCTATGTGCTGTGGGGTAGCAGCCATGGCCTGATCATTGCCCTGGAGGTAGCCGGTGCCGGTCTGCGTCGGCGCATTCGCACCGCTATGCCCCACGGCTTGTACCGCTTGCTCAGCATCCTGCTTACCTACCAGGTGCTGGCCTTTACCTACATCCTGTTTCAGGCGGCGGTGCTGGGCAAGGACCTGGCCTACATCGGCCTGATGTATGACAAGATCCTCACGCAGGTAGATTACAGCCTGCTGGGCGATTTTGTTTCGGCCTACCGCTGGGTAGTGGTGGTGCTGCTGCTGGCCGTAGTGCTGCACTTTTTGCCCTGCCGCTACAAGGAAGCAGTCCGTACGGCCTTTGTGCGCTGCCACTGGCTGCTGCAGGGCGTTATCATAGCCCTGGCTGTGGTGCTGATCTATCAGGTAAAGAGTGCGGCCCTTTTGCCCTTTGTCTATCTCCAGTTCTAGTTCTATCGGCCAGCCCGCTGCCCAGGGGCACCTGTTGCGCTGCAACAACCCCCATCCGTGCACCAGGCCCACTGCCTAGGGGCGCTGCAGCTGGTTCAGGCTGTTCAGGCTTCGGCCCTTGCCCGTCAGTTTGTTCATGGTCTTCATCATCTTCTTCATGTCCTGAAACTGCTTGAGCAGCTGGTTTACCTCCTGTATGCTGGTGCCACTACCGTTTGCTATGCGCTTTCGGCGGCTGCCATCTATCACATTGGGGTTCTGCCGTTCTTTGATGGTCATACTCAGGATGATGGCCTCTATGCGCTTAAAGTCCTTGTCGTCCACATCCACCTCCTTCTTCAGCTTGCCCATGCCGGGTATCATGCCAATCAGGTCTTTTATGTTCCCCATCTTCTTGATGGTCTGTAGCTGGCTGAGAAAGTCTTCGAAGTCGAACTGGTTTTTGCGCATTTTGCGCTCCAGTTTTTCGGCCTGCTCCTCGTCATACTGGGCCTGGGCACGCTCTACCAGGCTCACCACGTCGCCCATGCCTAGTATTCGGCTGGCCATCCGCTCGGGGTGAAACCGGTCTATGCCGTCCATTTTCTCTCCGGTGCCGATGTACTTGATGGGCTTGTTCACCACCGCCTTTATGCTCAGCGCCGCGCCGCCCCGGGTGTCGCCGTCCATCTTGGTCAGCACCACGCCGTCAAAGTCCAGGCGATCGTTGAAGGTCTTGGCCGTGTTCACGGCATCCTGGCCGGTCATGGCATCCACCACAAACAGGATCTCGTGCGGGCCTACTGCCTGTTTGATGGCCACAATCTCGTCCATCATCTGCTCATCTATCGCCAGGCGACCTGCCGTGTCGATGATCAGGGTATCCTTGTTGTTTTTGCGTGCATAGTCCAGCGCAGCCTTTGCCAGCGAAACCGCATCCTTGTTGTCCGGATCCTTATAGATTTCTACCCCCACCTGCTGGGCTATCACCGTCAGCTGATCTATGGCAGCGGGGCGGTATACGTCGCAGGCGGCCACCAGGGGTATGCGGCCCTGCTCCTTCAGCATCCGGGCCAGCTTGCCGGTAACGGTGGTCTTGCCCGAGCCCTGCAGGCCCGACATCAGGATGACGGTTGGCGGCTTCTGGCTAAAGTGGATGCCCTCATGTTTGCCACCCATCAGGGCTACCAGCTCGTCGTTCATCACCTTGGTGAGCAGCTGGCCCGGGCTTATGCTGCTGATCACGTTCTGCCCAATGGCAGCTTCCTTCACCTTGTCGGTAAACTCCTTGGCTACCTTGTAGTTTACGTCGGCATCCAGCAGGGCGCGGCGGATCTCGCGCACTGTCTCGTTCACGTTTATTTCGCTGATCTTGCCTTGCCCCTTCAGGGTTTTGAAGGCACGCTCCAGTCTATCGGACAGATTCTCAAACATAGCGCTAATATACGGCATTTGACTATCAGCAGCCCCATGTGCCGAAAAGCTGCAGGCGGTGCCCGGCTGGTGCCCGCTTGTAGGTGTGCGTGTATACCTGTGTTTGAATCGGAAATTGTGTATTTTTGGCCGCCAAAAAGTAGCATTCATGGAAAAATCGGCCATCAAAAGAGGAAAGGGAAGGGTGTTTGACAACCCAGTTCTCGAATTCCTGACCAAATCCTCGCCCTATTTGATCTGGGGCCTGTACCTCCCCCTTATTTCGCTTTCTGCCTACTGGGGTCTGGTCGTGCATCGCCTGCCGGTATTGGCTATGGCCGGCATCTTTCTGTCTGCCTTGTTCTTCTGGACGTTTGCCGAGTATATCCTGCACCGCTACGTATTCCATTGGGTGAATGAAAATAAGTGGGTACAGAAGTTTCACCACCTGGCCCACGGCTACCACCACGAGTACCCGCGCGACAGTGAGCACCTGTTTATGCCCGTGCTGCCCAGCATTGTGCTCGCCTCTACCTTCTTTGGGCTGTTCTGGTTGGCCTTTGGGGTGTATGCCTACGCCTTTTTCCCGGGCTTTGTGGTGGGTTATCTGGCCTATGCCACCATGCACTTTGCCATGCATACGGTCAATCAGCCCATCAAGCCACTACGTGCCATCTGGCGCCACCACCACCTGCACCACTTCAAGACCTATGACCGTGCCTATGGGGTGAGCACCACCATCTGGGACCACGTGTTTGGCACCATGCCTAAGGTACGAAAGCCCGAGCAAAAAGCAGCCTGAGCAGGTCCAACCTCCAATCGTTAACCGCCCCTCTTACCACCTGAAAAATGAGCATACTCGTAGTCGGCAGCGTAGCCTTCGATAAAATAGAAACTCCCTTTGGCCAGACTGACCGGATAGTGGGAGGGGCTGCTAGCTATATAGCCCTGTCTGCAGCCAATTTTCACCAGCCAGTAAACCTGGTGGGTGTGGTGGGTGGCGACTTTCCGCAGGCGTTTATCGAAAAGCTGCAGCAGCGCGGCGTGGACACCCGGGGCCTGGAGATTCGCACACACGAAAAAAGCTTCTTCTGGCATGGCAGGTACCACAACGACCTGAACACCCGAGACACCCTGGAGACCCAGCTGAATGTGCTCGAGACCTTTGACCCCCAGGTGCCGGAGGCATACCGCGAGAGCGAGTTCCTGATGCTGGGTAACCTGATGCCCGACCTGCAGCGTAGCGTCATCGGCCAGATGAAGAAGCGCCCCAAGCTGATCGTGATGGACACCATGAACTTCTGGATGGACATTGCGATGGACAGCGTGAAGCAGACCATTGCACAGGTAGATGTGCTCACCATCAACGATGAAGAAGCGCGCCAACTGAGTGGGGAGTACAGCCTGGTGAAGGCTGCACGCCTGATTATGAAGATGGGCCCCCGTTTTGTAATCATCAAGAAGGGCGAGCACGGGGCGCTCCTCTTTCATTCCGACCAGGTGTTTTACGCCCCGGCCCTGCCGCTGGAGGAGGTGTATGACCCCACCGGCGCCGGCGATACCTTTGCCGGTGGCTTCCTGGGCTACCTGGCCAGCACCTCAGACATCAGCTTTGCCAACATGAAAAATGCCATCATCTATGGCAGCACGATGGCTAGCTTCTGCGTAGAGCGCTTCGGCACCGAGCGGCTGGAGAGCCTGACCCTGGCGGATATACGCGGGCGCTACCAGGCGTTTCTAGACCTGGTGCAGATAGAGATGCAGCTGGTATAGATTCCGTTCTTTCTGCGGCCCAAACCTGCCGGATCACCGATCTGTATCTCCGGGCCTTTTCTGTAAACGCTTTGGGCTACAGGTCAGAAAGGCCTGTCTTGTGGTGTGCGTTCGCTACCGCCCTTTGACCCTGTACCCTATGCTGTGCAGCTAATCTTCATGTCTTTCATTCTGAGTAAAAAATGCAGGCTTCTTCATCTGGCCTTGCTAGGCTAGCGCCCGGAAGGGGGACGGGGCCGTAGCGGAAAAACAAAAAGCTGTTTGAGCGAAGTGTGTTCTTTTTGGCGGGGAACCCCCGCGGGTAGTATCGCGGGTTGCATCCTGCTGTTTCCGCATCGTCCTCGCGAAACTGCCGCCTGCTAAGGCCTGGCACAGCCCTTGATTTTTGGTACTTTTTATCAAGAAAAAGTACAAATCTTCTTACACCACTACGCCCCGCCAGGCAGCAAATCCCCGCATGGGTAGTGCCAGCTATCGGGCGCTAACCTGGCGCGGACCATTTGCCGGGCGTGTTAGAAGAAAATCCCCGCACGGGTAGTGCCACCTACCGCCAGCGCGAACTGCATATATACGGCAGCAGCAGGATAGGCATGAACCAGGTAGAGCGCATCTGGGGCTGGTAGCAAGCCCACACTGGCATTGCGGCCTAGCCAGCAGCATGCACCAGCTGTCATTTTGGCATGGATATGCAGAATAAAGTGCGTAAATTTGCTGCTTGCGCAGTGCATCATCGCCACAGCCGGAAACTATGAGCCAGCCCAATCAGCATAAAACCACCCAGAAAGTATTTAACCCCATGCCGGTGCCCACAGGTGGAACTGGCACCCATACGGAACTGGACGAAGCGCGGCAGGGCACAGCCTATACGCTGCAGCCTGGCAGCGAGACGGCCCTGCTGCTGCCTGGGCGCAGTGCCTATATAGAGACGTATGGCTGCCAGATGAACTTCAGCGACACCGAGATAATAGCCAGCGAGCTGAGCCGCATGGGCTACGGATTTACCAAAACTGAGCAGGAGGCAGACCTGGTACTGCTAAACACCTGTAGCATACGCGAGAACGCCGAACAAAAGGTGTGGAACCGCCTGGAGCAGCTAAAGCACCTGAAGAAAAAGCGGCCAGCACTAATGGTGGGCCTGATGGGCTGCATGGCCGAGCGCCTGAAAACCCAGGTGCTGGAGGAAGCCCAACTGGTAGACCTGGTGGTGGGCCCCGATGCCTACCGCAGCCTGCCCCAGCTGATAGCCCAGGTAGAGAGCGGCCAAAAGGCCGTAAACGTGCTGCTAAGCCGCGAAGAAACCTATGCCGAGATTGCACCTATCCGCCTGAATACCAATGGCGTATCAGCTTTTATCTCCATCACGCGGGGCTGCAACAATATGTGCTCCTTTTGCGTGGTGCCCTTTACCCGCGGGCGCGAGCGGAGCCGAGACCCAGAGAGTATTGTGCAGGAGGCCCGCAGCCTCTTCCATGAGGGCTACCGGGAGGTAACCCTGCTGGGCCAGAATGTGGACAGCTACCGGCACGAAGACACCGGCTTTGCACGCCTGCTGGAGCGGGTGGCGCAGATAGACCCCCTGCTGCGCGTACGCTTCAGCACCAGCCACCCCAAGGATATGACCGATGAGGTGCTGCACACCATGGCGGCCTACGCAAACATCTGCAACTTTATCCACCTGCCCGTGCAGAGCGGCAATAGCCGCATACTGGAGCTGATGAACCGTGGCCACACACGCCAGTGGTATCTGCAGCGCATAGCCCGCATGAAGGAGCTGGTGCCCGGCATTGGGCTAAGCACCGACATCATCACAGGCTTTTGCAGCGAAACCGAAGACGAGCACCAGGACACCCTGAGCCTGATGACCGAGGTGGGCTACGACAGCGCCTTTATGTTTTACTACAGCGAGCGCCCGGGCACCCTGGCCGCCCGCAAGCTGGCCGACGATGTGCCTCTGGAGGTGAAGAAGCGCCGACTGAGCGAGATTGTAGACCTGCAAAACCGCCTGAGCCGCGAAAGCAACCAGCGCGACCTGGGCAAGACCTTCCGCATACTGGTAGAGGGCAATAGCAAGCGCAGCGACCTGGACTGGTGTGGCCGAAACGACCAGAACAAGATGGTGGTCTTCCCTAAGACAGATGCGCCCGTGCAGCCCGGCGACTATGTGCAGGTACGGGTACAAAAGGTAACGGGGGCAACGTTGATCGGAGAGATGATTAAAGAAACCCCATGACCCGCACCCAGATCAAGCAGCGCTTTAGCATAGTAGGCGATACGGAGGCACTGAACCGCGCCATAGATGTGGCTATCCAGGTGGCCCCCACCGAGGTGAGCGTGCTGGTGGTGGGCGAGAATGGAACCGGCAAAGACGTGTTTAGCCGCATCATCCACCAGCTAAGCCCACGTAAGCACAAGCCCTTTATTGCCATCAACACAGGGGCCATACCGGAGGGCACGCTGGATAGCGAGCTGTTTGGACACGAAAAAGGCAGCTTCACCAGTGCCTACGAGAGCCGAAAGGGCTACTTCGAGGAAGCCAATGGCGGCGTAATCTTTCTGGACGAAATAGCCGAGATGCCTATAAGTACCCAGGCACGCCTACTGCGGGTGCTGGAGAATGGCGAATACCTGCGTGTGGGCAGCAGCAAGGTGCAGAAAACCGATGTGCGCGTAATTGCCGCTACCAACAAAAACCTCATTGAGTACATCCGGCAGGGCAAGTTTCGCGAAGACCTCTACTTCCGGCTCAATACCGTTACCATCCAGGTGCCCCCGCTGAGGGAGCGGGGCAACGACATAGAGCTGCTCTTCCGCTATTTTGCCAATGAGTTTGGCACCCGCTACGGCAGGCCCCCCGTGCAGCTTACTGCCGATGCCAAGGAGCTGCTGTATGACTACCACTGGCCGGGAAACATCCGCGAAATGCGCAATTTTGCTGAAAAAGTAACCGTGCTGTGCGAGGGCGACGCGCTGGATAGGGCCAGCCTGCAGCGCTATCTGCCCACCCAGGAGAAAATGCTGATGCTCAGCCAGGGAGCTGGCTACCAGCAGGCAAGCGAAGAGAGAGCCGGCCAGGGCTTCAGCAGTCGGAACGAGGAGTTCATCATACGCGGCATCCTGGAGCTGCGAAAGGAGATACACGAAATACGAGAGCTGCTGGAGCTAAGCCTGCGCCCTGGCTATACAGACAGCTACGAGGACCTAAGGAGCAGTAAGTATGCGGGACCCTACTATGCAGGTAACAGCCCCTTTGCCAGCCCAGACCCCATACCCACGACCCCGGTTACCCCCCCGCTGCTGGAAGAGTCGTTGTCGATCGAAAAAAAAGAGAAAGACCTGATAAAACGGGCGCTGGATAAATACGGCCAAAACCGGAAGAAGGCCGCCCGCGAACTGGGCATCAGCGAACGTACGCTCTACCGAAAAATAAAAACCTATGACCTGGAGTAAACCCACAGCCACCCCTAACGTAAAGCCTGTATGCGGTACTACCACCTAGTGTACACCTGCCTGCTGGGCCTGGCCCTGCTAGCCGCCTGCCAGTACAGCCAGGCTGGCGGCAAGCTGGAGGGAGAGACCATAACCGTGGCCAAGCTGGGCAATACGGCCACCCTGGTAGTGCCTAGCCTGGCACAAAACTTTACCGAAGCGCTGCGCGACAAATTTCTGCAACAAACGCGGCTGAAGCTGACCGACCGCGAGGGGGACCTGCAATTTAGCGGAAACATCACCCGATATGAGGTGGTGCCCCTGACAATACAGGCGGGCGACCAGGCCAGCCAGAACCGGATGAACCTGACTGTGCATATCCGCTTTACCCACCGGCTGGCACCAGAGCAGAGCTGGGAGCAGGATTTCACCAACTTTATAGACTTCCCTGCCGAGCAGAATGCACAGGCCGAAACGCTGTACCTACCCGAACTGGTGAATAAACTGGTGCAGGATATCTTTACAAAAACCCTCTCGAACTGGTAATTTAAAGGACTATGAATCCCATTCAGCTGTACCAAAAGGCCTTCTACACCAACCTATCGCTAGCCGAGCGAACCTGGATGGAGGAGCAGATGCAAGCGCATCCCTACTTCTCGGTGCTTCATCTGGTAGAAGCCAAAAACAGCCTGCACGAGGGCCGAGCAGATGCAGAACACCTGCGCACCATCGGTGCCATCTATGCCACCGACCGGCAAAAGTTTGCCGAATACATGGATCAGGCCCTCAAGATCAAACTGCCTGAAGTGCCCCCCCCACCGGCAGAATCCACCGATTCTGACCATGCCAGCGCAAAGGCCATAGACGAAAAGGAGGAACCTGAGGTGCCCGTACTACCCGTGTCAGAGGCACCGGCACCTCAGTACCCCACCCTGCCTCTGACAACGGAACAGCCCGCCACCCCTACCCTACCACCGGTAGCCGAGCCAAAGGCTCGAGCGGAAGCGCCCGGGCTACTGCCGGATGATGCGATAAAGGCAGAAAACGAACCCACCCAAGAAATACAGCCCCCTGCGGGCACAGGCAAGCGTACGGAGGAAGCCACCGAACTGGAAACTGCCAGGGCGATGGCGCAGCCTGCCGAAGTGGTTCCGACCGGCACAGGGACAGAACCCCCCCTGCCTGCCAGTGAGCTCAATACCCGCCTGGAAGATCGCCTCCGGCAGGTGCTAAGTGGCCACCAGGAACTGGGGGGCCAGATACGCAGCCAGATACGTAGCCATACCACCACCACCAGCAGGCCCGAAACGACGGCACCCGCCGCAGGCACCCCACCGGCCTACCCGGAGCCGGTAAGCCCGGCAGCCAGCGCACCGGCAACCCGTAAGGGCGAAGACCATGGTTCGCTGGACGAACTGCAGGCCCAGCTGGAGGAATTTGTAGAGGCTAAAAAGCAAGCGGCTGCACGAACAGAAGAGATATCCCACCCAGCGGCGCCCACCCGGGTGCCCCCCATACTGGAGGGCGAAAATAGCCTCAAACGGTTTGTACCCCTGGAAGCCGACCCCAAGCCCGAAACCCTGAACGCGCCCACACGCGAGGCCGAGGCACCGGCACAGCCCACAACACCGGAGGCTATACCGGCTGAGCCGAAACCCCAGCAGCTGCCCCACACACACCCCACGGAGCCGATTCAGACGGAGAGCTTCAAACGATTTGTGCCCCTGCTGCCCGACCCAAAACCTGAAACCCTGAATGCGCCGCAGAGCAGGCACGAACAACCCGATATGCAGGGGGGCAGCATGGAGGTGCCGCCCATAGATGTTGAGCCACAGGAACCCCTGGAAGAAAGCATCCCGACGGAGGGGCTCCGTACAGAGAGTTTCGACCGGTTTGTGCCCCTGGAAACAGAGAGCAAGTTTAATCAGCTGCCCGGTGCAGCCGAAAACCAGGTAGAGACTGCGCAAGAAGTTCTGCCGACCAGTCAGCCCGCTGCTGCGGAAATCCTGGCGGTAGACGCACCCGTGGTAGAATCCATAGCCCCGGAAAAACAACCTGCTGTAGAAGCAGCGGTACTCGGCACCTTCCGCCAACAAGATAGCCAGCCTATTCCCACTGATCCGCTGGGAAAAATTGTACCCATTACTACCGAGTCCTTTGCCCGCTTCATCCCATTGGAAGCCGATCCTAAGCCTGCTACCCTGAACGCCCCCAGCCAGCTGCCCGAGGAGCCACAAAGCGACGAGGCCACGGTCCGGCCAGAAGCCCAGTCGGCAACTACGCCGACAGCCACCCCACCAGAACCCCTGCCCGCAGCGCAGCAGGCTACCCCAACCCGACCCACAACGCACGAAACGGACGGCGGAATACTGGATCTGATCCTGGGAATGGCCAGCGAATTTCAAACCGAATATGACGCCCCCAAACCGAAAGAAGCGCCCGAGGCTGCTACCCACCTACCCTCATCTGTAGCCGAGCCTACGCCCACACCAGCGGTAGTAGTGCCAGAAGCGCACCCACAGAAGACAGAAGCCGCACTCCCCCAGGCTGAGCCAGCAGCGGCGAAAGAAGAAGCAGCCGAGGTGCACACACCTGCACCCACCGAAACCCGCCAGCAGACTGCAAGCGTGCCTGCACAAGACACGGCCCTGGATGCGCGGCTCAAAACTTTCCGCGAAAATCTGGACAAAATCAAGACCAAAACGACCGCTAACCCTACCCACATCACCCTGGAAAGCATACAGGAGAAATATCTGAACAGTGTGGTGCAGTCCTTTGGAGAGGGTTCCGGCAGCACACCCGCCACACCCCCACCCGCCACGCCCGCAGAGGCCCAACAACCTGACGCTGAAGCTGAAATGCCTACCGCCACAGATATACCACAGAGCAAAAAAATAGACCAGATGCTAGAACGGCTCGGTAGTTTTCATCCCAAGCCGGGCCCTGGCGAAGACGAATACCTGGATGAGGCCAGCCTACAGAACCGGGCAGCCCAGGCCGAAGCCCGACCCACTACCTATGCCACCGAAACACTGGCCAGGGTGCATGTACAGCAGGGGAATGTGGAGACCGCAATTGAAATTTATGAGAAACTGAAATTGCTATATCCTGAGAAAAGTGCGTACTTTGAAGCCGAAATTTCAAAACTGAAATGATCTATCTATTCGTTATCATCCTGCTACTCGTGTGTGTAGCAATCCTGGGGCTCATCCTTATTCAAAACAGCAAGGGCGGTGGCCTGGCCAGTAATATGGCCGGATCTCAGATTGCCAGCCAAATGATGGGAACACGCCGCGCCGGCGATACCGTGGTTAAGCTTACCTGGTACCTGATGGGCGCGCTGGTGATCATCACCTTTCTCATAAACCTGAGCATGGCCCCAGCCGGCCCAGCGGTGAATGAAAGGGAACAAGCCCAGCCTGCTGCCGCACCGGCAGCTGCGCCTGCCGCACCGGCTACGCCCGCTGCACCTGCGCCAGCTAGCCCCGGCCAGCCACAGCAGTAGTCGCTCCCGGAATTTCTGCGGGCGTCTCTCTGCATCATAGCGTGCTATAGCTCCCCTGTGCAGGCATGCATAGCGCTCCCGCCCGTATCTATCCCCCCGTACGTTCGTTTTACCTACTATGGCTACCCGCTCTCTCCTGTCTATTGACTATCAGCGTGGCGACCTTTCAAACGAAGAGCTAATTCAGCTCTATCGCGCCATTCTGCTCCCCCGGATGATTGAAGAGAAGATGCTGATCCTGCTACGGCAAAACAAGATCAGCAAATGGTTTTCGGGCATCGGGCAGGAGGCCGTGTCTGTGGGGCTAACCCAGGCGCTGAATGCGGCAGACTTCATCTACCCCCTGCACCGAAACTTGGGCGTATTCACCAGCCGAAATGTACCCCTGCAGCAGCTATTTGAGCAGTGGCAGGGAAAACCCGGCGGGTTTACCAAGGGGCGAGACCGCTCCTTCCACTTTGGCACCGAGCAGCACCGCATCATTGGCATGATCTCTCACCTGGGTGCCATGCTGGGCGTGGCCGACGGCACCAGCCTGGCCAGCAACCTACAGGGCCAGGACTTCATCTCCGTTGCTTTTTCCGGAGACGGGGGTGCCAGCGAGGGCGACTTTCACGAGGCACTGAATACCGCTGCCGTGTGGCAGCTGCCCGTACTGTTTGTGGTAGAAAACAATGGCTATGGGCTAAGCACGCCCAGCCACGAGCAGTTTAGGTGCAAACAGTTTATAGACAAGGGCATAGGCTATGGTATGGAGGCCGTGCAGGTAGATGGCAATAACCTGCTGGAGGTATACCGCACCGCGCGCAGGCTTGTGGCCCGCATGCGTGTGGAACGAAAGCCCATCTTGCTGGAGGCCATGACCTTCCGCATGCGTGGGCACGAAGAGGCCAGCGGTACCAAATACGTACCCCAGGCACTCATGGACGAGTGGGCGCAGAAGGACCCAGTGCAGAACTACGAGGGCTACCTGCTGGAAACCGGGGTACTGAGCGAGCAGGATGTAGCCGACATCCGCAAGGAAACCCGGGACCAGATCAACCTGAACTGGAAGCAAGCCATGGCCGCCCCAGACGTGGCACCGAACCTGGCAGCCGAGCTGGGGGACGTGTATCCTGCCCTAGATGTGCCCGAGGTACAGCCCACCGGGCCCGAACCCGAGCGCCGCTTTGTAGATGCCATAAGCGAAGGCCTGCGCCAGAGCATGGAGCGCCACCCCGAGCTGGTGCTGATGGGACAGGATATAGCTGACTATGGAGGTGTATTCAAGATTACGGACGGCTTTACAGAAGCATTCGGAAAAGAACGGGTACGTAATACCCCCCTCTGCGAAAGCGCCATAGTGGGGGCAGCCTTTGGCCTCAGCCTGGCCGGGCACCGGGCCATGGTAGAGATGCAGTTTGCCGACTTTGTAAGCTGTGGGTTCAACCAGATCGTGAACAACCTGGCCAAAAACCACTACCGCTGGGGGCACGCCCCCCGTTTAGTGGTGCGCATGCCCACCGGTGCCGGGGTGGCAGCCGGGCCATTCCACAGCCAGAGCAACGAAGCCTGGTTTTTCCACACCCCCGGTTTGGTGATCTGCTACCCCAGCAACCCCTACGATGCGAAGGGCCTGCTGAACAGCGCCCTGGCCTACGGGGGGCCCGCCCTGTACTTTGAGCACAAAAAGCTGTACCGGAGCCTGAGTGGCCCGGTGCCCACAGCCTACTACACCCTGCCGCTGGGCCAGGCCCGCGTGGTGCGCAGTGGGCAGGATGCGACCATTGTAACCTACGGCATGGGCGTACACTGGGCACAGGCAGCCGTAGAAGCCCTGAAAGCCGATGTGGAGATCATTGACCTACGCACACTGGTACCCTGGGATCGAGAAACCGTATACGCCTCCATCCGCAAAACTGGCAAGGTGCTGATGCTGCATGAAGACACCCTAACCGGCGGCATAGGAGCCGAATGGGCGGCCTGCGTGGCCGAAGACCTGTTTGAGCAGCTAGACGGCCCCATTATGCGGGTGGGGAGCCTGGATAGCCCCGTGCCCTTCCACGCCGCCCTGGAGGAGCAGTTCCTGCCCGAGGCACGCCTGCGCGAAAAACTGGAGAGCCTGCTGGGCTATTAGGGATCCGGCACAATGCAGGTGGATAGCAGGCCGCCCTGGCCCCGGTGGTTGCCAAAACTGCCCTGACGCACAAGAATAAGGCGTTAAAAATCGTTAACCGGAGCAAAACTACCGTCGGGTAATGCTGCCAGCCCCGCAGGCTTTGTGTACCTTTGCAGAGCGAACAGAAAACAACCGGCTTAAATAGCGCTGATGGCACGCAAATATTTTATCTATAACTCGGATACGTATCGGTATGAAGCCCATATCCTTACGAAACAGCAAAAGCTAAATAAACTGGGCTGGACAATGGGCGGAGCAGCTGTACTCACTGCGCTATTCCTTGCCCTTAACTACTGGGTGCTGGGAGACATAAGCAAAGGCGCGGCAGACAACCTGAATAAGCAGCTGGCAGACCAAATGATGGACCTGCGCCTGCAGCTGCAAAAGATGGATCTATCTATCGAAAAGATACACAAGAACGATCAGTCGTACTTCCGCAGCATCCTGAACCTGCCTAAGATAACTACAAGTGAGTGGGAAGCCGGTTTTGGTGGCTCCGAACAATCCATCTATGAGGGGAAGCCCAACTATCTGCGCCAGACCCTAATACTGGAGCAAAAGCTGAACCACAAATTCAGCTTGCAGAAACAAAGCTTCCGGGAGCTGGCTACCGCTAGTGCAGCCAACCAGGATCAGCTAAGCAAAGTGCCCACCCTGCGCCCCCTGAAGGGCCGTATTTTAAGTGGATTTGGCTATCGCAGAGACCCCATCTCCGGCGGTGTGCATTTTCACCCAGGCCTGGACCTGGATGCCCGGTACGGCGAACCCATACATGCCGTAGCCGAAGGCACTGTGATAGAAGCCGGTGGATCCGATGGCGGCTATGGCATCCAGGTAGAGATAGACCATGGCTACGGCTATGTAACCAAGTATGCCCACATGAGCAAGCTGGCTGTAAAGCCTGGCCAGAAAGTAAAGCGCAAGGACGTGATCGGCTATGTAGGCAACACGGGGTATTCCGTAGGCGCCCACCTGCACTATGAGGTGATCCGATACGGAAACAAAATCGACCCGCGCGACTACATCCTGGCAGACTAGCCGAGTGTAGCGCGGCAGAAGCTGAAGCCAAGTAGAAACTATCCGAAAAATAGAGCACCCACAGCGGGGTGCCTGGGGCATTCATCCAGTCAGCAATTTATTTATACATTTGCCAGCCCAAGCCGATACACGGGGGATCTATAAAGAGTATGGCAAAAAAAATCCTGTTCCTGGATCGAGATGGTACCATCATACGCGAGCCAGACGACTTTTGTGTAAACCGCCTGGATAAGATCAGCTTCCTGCCGGGGGTTATCGGGTCGCTGGCCCGCCTGTGTGCAGCCGGATATGAGCTGGTACTGGTAACCAATCAAGATGGGTTGGGGACTGAGGCCTTCCCTTACTCAGACTTTGAGGGGCCAAACCAGTTTATGTTGGATATTCTGGCTAGCGAGGGGGTTTCCTTTCTGGAAATTTGTGTAGATGGACACTATGCGCATGAACAGCATCCCAACCGGAAGCCCGGAACGGGCATGATTCTGCCCCTGCTGAAGAAGTATGAGGTAGACCTGGCCAGCAGCTGGGTGGTTGGCGACCGAAAAACGGATGCCAAGCTGGCCGAAAACCTGGGCTGCGCCAGCATTACCATCAAAGACCCCGCTAGCAAGGATGGAGATGTAGGCCTGGCCGACATGCCCCAGCACCCCACCTGGCAGGTGCGCAGCTGGGCCGAAATTGTGGCGCGCTTGTTACCCGCAGGGCACTAACCGGTTCCGAGCATTGTTTCAATAGATTCAAATAGGCGATGAAACCGCTTTTTTCCACAGAAACGTAACCTTCCGATTATACATACGTACATAGCCGTAGTTATAAGCCCAGCACCGGTGGAAAGCAGCGGAGAGCCTGAAACGCAAGCAAGCAAGGCTCATTACAACCTTCTTCCAGAAACTTCTTCTAATTACATACCCACTACCCGCATGAGACAATTAAAGATTAGCAAGCAGATTACCAACCGGGAATCTCAATCTTTAGACAAGTATCTCCAGGAGATTGGAAAAGTAGAGCTCTTGACCCCCGATGAGGAGGTAGAGCTTGCCCGCCGCATTAGAGAGGGAGACCAAACTGCCCTGGAAAAACTAACCAAGGCCAACCTGCGCTTTGTAGTGTCGGTGGCCAAGCAGTACCAAAATCAGGGTCTTTCTCTGGGCGATTTGATTAATGAAGGGAACCTGGGCCTGATTAAGGCCGCCAAGCGTTTTGATGAAACCCGGGGCTTCAAGTTTATTTCCTATGCAGTGTGGTGGATCCGCCAGAGCATACTGCAGGCCCTGGCCGAGCAGAGCCGCATTGTGCGCCTGCCGCTGAACCGGGTAGGTGCACTGAACAAGATTGGCAAAGCATTCAGCAAACTGGAGCAGGAGTATGAGCGTGAGCCTGCCCCACACGAAATTGCCGAGGCGATAGAGGGCATGAGTGCCAGCGAAGTAAGCGATACCCTGAAGATTGCCGGGCGCCACATCAGCATGGATGCGCCTTTTGTGCAAGGTGAGGAAAACCGCCTGTTGGATGTGCTGGAAAATGACGAGGAGCCCAGACCAGACCAAGGCCTGATAAATGAAAGCCTGAGCCAAGAGGTGGAGCGCGCCCTGAGTACCCTGACCCAGCGCGAGGCAGAGGTGGTGTGCCTCTACTTTGGTATCGGCGTAGAGCACAGCCTGACCCTGGAAGAGATAGGCGAAAAGTTTGACCTAACCCGTGAACGGGTACGCCAGATTAAGGAGAAAGCCATACGCCGGCTGCGCCACACCAGCCGCAGCAAGATGCTGAAGGCTTACCTGGGCTAGGGATCACTAGCAGCAGAGCCCCCCTCAAAAGGGATTTGTACCGAACTTTCAGCAGTGAGCAGGTTCGCATAAAGAGCCTGCTCACTCTGTGTTGTTTGGCCCTTTGCAAATAACCCCCAGGTAGTACCCTGGTCTCCAGCTCATCGAAACCTGATTTCATCAACAACTCCATGAATAAGGAGTGGGTATTCGCTGTGCACGGGAGCTGCCAGTTACAGCACCATACTCCTCCGAGGAAGGCACAGGTAGTACGTTAGTACGTACGTATCACCCACCTTTCGGGCAGAACACCACACGCCTGGCAAACCCCTGAGTGCGCAAATACCTACCAGGCCAACAGCTCGCCCAGCCGGGCCGCTACTTTTTCGGCACTGGGCAGATAGGCGGCTTCCAAGCCCGAGTTAAGCGGAATGGCGGGGGTATTCTCGCTACCTACCAGCTGCACAGGGGCATCCAGGCGGGTAAAGAACCGGGTAGCAATACGGCCCGTAAGGGCTTCGGCAAAGCTGTTGGGGGCTGGCTCTTCAGTTACCACCATCACCTTGCCATGCCGCAGCACCACCTCAGTTATCAGCGGCCAGTCTAGCGGTTCCAGCGAGCGTAGGTCTACGATCTCTACCTGGCCCGGGTACTGCAGGCTCGCATTCAGGGCCCAGTGCACACCCATTCCCCAGGTTACTACAGCACAGGTATCCCCCTCCGCCAGCTTTTGGGGGTCGGCAGCCTGGGCTACCCGCCCCTTGCCCAGCGGCACCACATAGTCTCGGTCTGGCTCGGGGGTCATGGCGGCCTTGGTGCCAGGCACCTTGCTCCAGTACAGGCCCTTGTGCTCTAGTAGCACCACGGGATTGGGATCGTAAAATGCGGCCTTAAAGAGGCCCTTCATATCTGCCGCATTGCTGGGGTAGGCAATCTTCACCCCCCGGATGTTGGCAATCACGCTCTCTAGGCTGCTGCTGTGAAAGGGCCCGCCACTGCCATAGGCGCCCAGTGGCACGCGTATCAGGCTCTGGGCATTCCACTTTCCGTTGCTCAGGTAGTAGCTGCGGCTCAGCTCGGCAAACAGCTGGTTCAGCCCAGGCCATATATAGTCCATAAACTGAACCTCCACCACAGGCTTGGCACCCACAGCACTCATCCCCACGGTGGAGCCTATGATGTAGGCCTCCTGAATGGGTGTGTTGAACACGCGGTCTCGCCCAAACTTCTGGGCTAGCGTGGCAGCCTCGCGAAAAACGCCACCCAGCCGGTGGCCCACATCCTGGCCATATAGCAGGCTCTCGGGCACATCCTCCAGTATCTCCTGCATGGCGTGCAGCGCGGCATCCACCATCACCACCTTTTCGGCCCCGGCAGGCTCGCGTGTTCCCTTCTCCGTGTGGATGGGTGTGGGGGCGTAGATGTGTGTAAAAAGCTCTGTTGGCTCGGCAGCGGCCCGTGCTTTCTCAAAGGCGGCACGCACCTCGGCAAAGGCTTCTTCGGCCAGCTGGTCCAGCTCGGCCACAGGCACACCCGAGCCCAGTAGTGCCTGCCTAAACCGGGGATAGGGGTCTTGGCTCGCGGCCTCGCTCCACTCCTCCGCCTCGCGGTACCACTCACTGCGCACCCCGCTGGTGTGGTGGCCCAGCAGGGGCACATTGGCCTGTACCAAAAAGGGGCGCCGCTCTTTGCGGATCAGCCCAATCACCTCGGCCAGCAGCTGGTAGCTGGCCTCAAAGTCTGCCCCGTCTACACGGCGGGTCTCCAGCCCCGGGAAGCCCTGCGCAAAACGGACGGCATCCATAGCCCGCATCTCGTCGCCACTGGCACTTATGCCCCAGTTGTTGTCTTGCACCAGGTAGAGGATGGGCAGCTGGTGCAGGATGGCCATCTGCATGGCCTCACTTACCTCGCCCTCGGTCATGGCCCCGTCTCCTATGCTGCACACCACCACAGGGGGGGTACTAGCATCCCAGCTGGCAGCGCCCTGCTGCTCCAGGTACTTGATGCCATGGGCGGCACCGGTGGCAGGGATGGCCTGCATGCCCGTAGCACTGCTCTGGTGGGGTATTTTGGGCCGATCCGCATCGCGCAGGCTGGGGTGCGCATAGTAGGTGCGCCCACCGCTAAAGGGGTCGTCGCGCTTGGCCAGCAGCTGTAGCATCAGCTCGTAGGGGGTTTTGCCTATGCCCAGCAGGATGCTCTCATCCCGATAGTAGGGGTACACAAAGTCGTGGGCCGCTAGCAGATAGGCACAGGCTAGCTGGATGGCCTCGTGCCCGCGGCTGGTGCTGTGCACATAGTGGGCCACGGCCCGGTTTTGGTCATACACCCGCGCCATTTCCTGCACATAGCTCATATGCTTCCAGGCGCGGAGGAGGGTTTCGCGGGGGATAGACACGGCTTGGAGACTAGACTGTGGCATGGGCTGGATAGGTTATCAGCTACGAAACTAACGATTGTTAGGTTTCGGGGCAAGCCGATGCGTAACGATCACCTTGACCAGGTGTAGCAGCGTGCACCGAAGAAAAAGCAAAAAACATCCGCCCAAAATTCACGATCCCCCTGGCGCGACTGTCTAAGCAGGATAATAACCCTAAAAAAATATCCATGAAAAAAATGATTCTCACCACCACACTCATTGCTGGCGGCCTGGGTGCTGCCTGGGCACAGCCACACCCGCAGGGCCAGGCACAGGCAAACAAGCCGGTTATCCTGATCATCCATGGCTTTCCGGGCAATGCCAGCGACTGGGAAGAAACAGCAGCGGCCCTATCCACACACTACCGCGTCCTTCTGCCCGACTTAGCCGGATTTGGTAAGCAGGAAGCCAGGGGGCTTAGCTTCGAACAGCTGTGGGTGGATAGCCAAGCCCAGAAACTGAAAAACCTGCTCGAGCAAGAGCAAGTAGAAAACCTGTACGTGCTGGCCCATGACTATGGCGTGCCGGTGGCTATCTCGCTTAGAGCCCTTATACCCAACCGGATACAGAAAATGGTGCTAACCGCAGGCAACCTCCTGAGCGCCCCCCCGCTGAACCTGATGATGAAAGCAACCAGCAAGCCCCTGGTGGGTGGGCCAGCCAGGGCACTCTTGTTTTCCGCCTTTTCAAACAACGCCATGCGCAAAATGGGCACCCGAAAGGGCAAACACTATCCCGTGAAGAACACTGCCCTGGAGCGCCAGGCCATCAAAACCATTTTTGGTACTGCCCTGGGAGACATGAAAGGCTATTTTATGCCCATAGAGCAGCAGGCCAGAAAGACAGACATTCCGGTACTGCTAATCTGGGGAGAAAAAGACCCCTTTTTCCCGATTGAGCACACACAGCGGATGCAGGCAGCACTACCCCAGGCGGACCTTACCACCTATGCCGGCGTGGGCCACTACTGCTACCTGGAAGAAAAAACTAAATTTACCGAGGATGTGCTAAATTTCTTTTCGAAATGACCGTACAAGAGGAACAAACACTGGTTAGGCAGGCGGTGGCGGGAAGCAAAGAGGCGGTGGAAAAGGTGGTAGTCTACCTGCAGGCCGATCTGTACAATCTATCCATTCGTTTCCTATTCGACACCGAGGAGGGAAAAGATGCCACCCAGGAGATCCTTATCCGGCTGATAACACGGCTTAGCACGTTTGAGCACAAAAGCAGGCTCAAGACCTGGGCCTGGCGGATCGCGAAAAACTACCTGATCAACTACAAGGAAAGTCGAAAAACCGCACAAAACGGCTTCTCTTTCGAAGCCTTCTCGGCCTACCTGCAGCAAGACTCGGCCCAGGATGCGTACGCCGGGCCGGATGGGCCGCTGCTGGAGCTAGAGGTCAAGCTATCGTGCTCTACGGCCCTACTACAGTGCCTATCGCGCGAGCAGAGAATCGCCTATCTACTGGGCGAGCTGTTTGAACTGGGCAGCGAAGAGGGGGCCTATGTAACGGATACTCGTCCGGAAAACTTCAGGAAGCGACTGTCTGTAGCAAGAGAGCGGATCCGGGGATTTATGCAAGACAACTGCGGCATTGTAAATCCGGACAGGGCATGCCGCTGCCAAAAGCGCATCCAGGCCGGCCTGGATAGCCAAAGAATAAAGCCCGGAAAACTAAACTTTGTAGGTGCACTATCGCAGGAGGAAACCGTAAGGCAGGTAGAGGGCCTGGCCAGCCTGGCCGCGCTGTACCACACCCAGCCCAAATACCAGGTACCCGGCGCGCTGCAAGATGCTGTAAGGGCGCTGATAGCGAGCCGAAAGTTTGATGTACTATCCTGAGGCCCCTGATCCAAAACCTGGGCATCCAATAAAGCAAAAGGCTATCCGTTTGGATAGCCTTTCTTTCTTTCAGTTGCGGTCCGGACGGGACTCGAACCCGCGACCCCATGCGTGACAGGCATGTATTCTAACCAACTGAACTACCGGACCGTCTTGGGAGGGACAAAGGTAGACAGGATTTTGTTTGAGGCAAATACCTGACTCCAAAAAAATGAAAAAAATTAGACTGTGGATGAAGTAAGCATCCGCCTGCCGCTGTGTTTATATCTGCCCGATAGGTACGGGCGCCCGCAAGAGAAAAAAAGGCGAACTTTGCGGGCTATGAAACCGAATGCTACCCCGGTCATCTCCTCTACGGTGAATAACACCCTGATTCTGTTTTTTGTCGGGCTGTTCTTTTTCATTGCACTGGCAGCCAATGTACTGGTAGACTTTGCATCGAATAGCCTGGTGGTAAAGGTGGTGGTGAGCGATAATATGACAAAAGCCGAGGCAAATGACTTCATCCAGCGGCTGATGAAAACCAGCTATGCAGAGCGGGCACAGTTTGTAAGCAAGGAGGAAGCCCTGCAGCGCTTCAAAGACAAGGCCGACCTGGCCGAGGTAATGGGCGAGAACAACCCACTGCCCGCCACCGTGGAGCTGTATGTAAAGAAGGAGTACCTGAATGAGGCCGACATGGAGGCCATCACCAAAAAACTGGTGCAAACCCCCGAGGTGTACGACGTGTATTACCCCCGCACCATGATTAAAAACGTGGTGGAAAACCGGGCGCTCTTTCAGGTACTGGCGGGCACCGTAGGGCTGATCCTCATTGTGGTGGCGTTTTTCCTCATCATGAATACCGTTCAGCTCGGCATTTACAGCAAGCGCATGATGATACGCAGCATGCAGCTGATAGGGGCCACTTCGCGCTATATCCGCGCGCCATTTTTGCGCTCGGGCATGCTGCAGGGGCTGGTGGCGGGCACCCTGGCCAGCGCACTCATTTTCGTGCTGCTGCAGGGGCTAGCCAGCTTTATGCCGGCTGCAGCCGTGCTTATTTACCGGCCCGAGGTATTCGCACTCTATTTTTGTCTTATTTTAGCGGGCGTGCTACTTGGATGGTTTAGCAGCACGGTGGCCGTAAATCGCTTCTTAAACAAGAATCTGGACGAAATTGTATGAGTAAAAAGACGAATGGCAAAAAGCCCCAGGTGCTGAAAACCCCCATCGGACAAAAAGCCACCCCCGGCCACACAGAGAAACGCGGCCACCGGAGCCCCGCCATGCAGCACATGCCCTTTGTGCGCGAGAACTTTGTGCACCTGGGCATTGGCATCGCCCTGCTCATCATTGGCTACCTGTTCATGAGCGACGACACCTTTACAGATGCGGCCGAATTCAGCACAGCCCTGTACATAGCACCCTTCTTTACCATCGGGGGCTATGTATACATCCTCTTTGCCATCCTGCGCGGCCACCGGAAACGCATAGGAGGCAGGGGCCAGAACGAGCAGCAAGAAAACTAGACCCAGGGTATTTATGTCCGTACTTGAGGCATTCCTGCTCGGTATCCTGCAGGGACTAACCGAATTTCTGCCCGTCAGCAGCTCTGGCCACCTGGAGCTGGGCAAGGTGTGGCTGGATGTATCGAACGCCAACGACACCACCTTCACCGTAGTGGCACATGCCGGCACCGCCCTTAGCACAATCATCGTCTTCTGGGATAGGGTAAAGCAGTTGCTGCTGGCACCCTTCCACAGCCGAAAGAGCGAGAGTTTCCAGTACCTCCTGTTTGTGCTGATAGCGGCCGTACCGGTGGTGGTGCTGGGCCTGCTGGCCCGGGATGCGGTGGATGCCCTATTTAATGGCAACCTGCTGCTGGTAGGCAGCTGCCTGCTGGTTACCTCCGGCCTGCTCTTCTTTGCCAGCCGGGCCCGCGACCGGGGTGGAGAGGTCACGGGCCGCAGCGCCTGGATTATCGGCCTGGCGCAGGCCGTAGCCGTACTGCCGGGCATTAGCCGCAGCGGCGCTACCATCAGCACTGCACTCATGCTGGGCATACGGCGAGACCGAGCCGCACGCTTCAGCTTTCTCATCGTGCTCATCCCCATATTCGGGGTAATGGGGCTGGATGGCCTAAAGCTAGCCACCGGGGCCGAAACGCTGAAACTAGGCTGGGCACCCCTGCTTACTGGCTTTATTACCAGTTTCTTCGTAGGCCTGCTAGCCTGCCGCTGGATGGTGAGGATTGTGCAGCGGGGGGGGCTAGTGCCTTTTTCGCTCTACTGCCTGCTGGTAGGGCTTGTCACGCTCTATTTCGGCTTCGCAGGCTAGGGGGGGGTACATGAGCAGGACAGCCGATAAACCCGACTACGCCGCCGGTGCAGTCATCCTGATAGACAAACCCACGGGCTGGACCAGTTTCGACGTAGTGGCCAAGCTGCGCAATGGACTGAAGGTAAAAAAGATTGGGCATGCAGGAACATTGGACCCACTAGCCACAGGCCTCCTCATCCTGTGCACAGGGGCTTATACCAAGCGCATACAGGAAATACAGGACGCAGATAAAACCTACATCGCCGAAATCACCTTTGGCGCTACAACAGACACCTACGATGCGGAGGGCAGCCTAACCCCCGGCCAAGACCCCGCCGGCCTGACTGAGGAAAAAGTAAAAGAGGCCCTACAAGCGTTTGTAGGACCGATCCTACAGATGCCCCCTGCCTTCTCGGCCCTGAAGGTAAAGGGGAAACGAGCCTACGAGCTGGCCCGTGCGGGCCAAACACCCGAGCTGAAAGCCCGAGCCATACACATACACAGCCTGGAGCTAAGCCACTGGGCGGGGCCGGTGGCAGTGGTGCAGGTGCAGTGTAGCAAGGGTACCTATATACGCAGCCTGGCGCACGACCTGGGGCAGGCCCTGGGCACCGGTGCCTACCTGAGCGGCCTACGGCGCACCGCCATAGGCACCTATAGCGTGGCGCAGGCCCTAAGCCCGGAGGCCTACCTGGCCCGGTTTGGGGCACAGGCCCGGACCGACCTGTAGTAGGCGGGGCTTTACCATCCCCCATCTTCCAGCAGCCCAGCCCGGGGCGAAAACAAAAAGGCCCGGCTATGCGCCAGGCCTCTCTATTGTTTCGCGGGGTGGAACCAGGCTAGGATACCAGTGCGCCCTCTATCTTCTTTTTCAGCACAGGCTTGGGCGCAGCGCCTACCTGTTTGTCTATCATTTCGCCGCCCTTAAACAGCATCAAGGTCGGGATGGAAGTAATGCGGAAATGCTGGCTGATGGCGGGATTCGCATCCACGTCCAGCTTGCCAATTACCACGGTACCCTTGTACTCATCGGCCAACTCCTCCAGGGCGGGGGCTATTGCCAGGCAGGGGCCGCACCACTGTGCCCAGAAGTCTACAAAAACGGGTTTTTCGCTCTTCAGTACAAGTTCCTCGAAGTTTGCGTCGGTCAATTCTACAGTGTGTTGTCCCATTTTACTTAAGATTATAACGAATATTGAGATGATCCAGAGAATTCAGCAGCTCGCTACTGGCCCGCACTTTTAGCTGGTGCGCGTGTAGCTGCAGGGGGCCTTTTATGTCGCTGTCAAATATAACGAACTCAACAGGCTTATCCCCCTTAAAGTTCTCAAAAAGTTGAATTAGTTGCATACTGAAACTGGTATTGATTTGCTCGAGCGACAGCTGTAGTTCCAGCAGCTTCACCTTTCGTTCCAGCAGGCCCTCCAGGCGGCTCACGTCTTTTACTTTCAGCTCATACTCTTCACTGTTGTAGTAGCGGCTTTCCCACAGGGCCTCCACCAGCACGCAGTTGTTTATGCTTAGGGCACCCTTTATCTTGTCGTAGGCATCGCCAAAGACGGTAAACTCCCTGCTACCGCTAAAGTCCTCGAGCACAAAGGAGCCGAAGGTATTGCCCTTTTTGCTGGTGCGCTCTCGTGCGGCGGTAATGATGCCCGCCAGTAGCACTTTTCCGCCATTGGCCTCCTCGGGCAGGGTGGCTATCTCGGTGGCCTTGGCTGCCAGGATCTCGGCGCGAAAGCTATCCAGCGGATGGCCGCTGAGGTAGAAGCCGATGACATCCTTTTCTCGGTTGAGCTGCTCCATGGTGCCCCAGGCCTCTCGCTGTGGCAGGATAGGCTCCATAGCCTCGGGGAGGCCAGTGCCAGTGGCATTACCACCACCAAAGAGGCTGGTCTGTGCACTACTCTTTTGTGCCTGCACGCGGTTGCCATAGGTGGCTACCAACTCGGCCCCGCTCATCTCGGCATCTTTCTCATTGGCCTTGAAAAACTGGGCCCGGTGCACGCCCGAAAAGCAGTCTAGCGCCCCGGCCATGGCCAGGGCCTCCAGCACGCGGCGTCCGCCCAGGCGCTTGGGGTCTACACGCGCGGCCAGGTCGAATACCGAGGCATAGGCACCGCCTTCCTTTCGGGCCTCTACAATGGCCTCGCAGGGCCCCTCGCCCACCCCCTTGATGGCACCCAGGCCGAAACGGATGGTCTGATCATCCTGCACGCTGAAGCGAATAACGCTGTGGTTTACACTAGGGGGTAGCACCTGGATGCCCATCCGGCGGCACTCTTCCATAAAGAAGGTAATCTTGTCAGTATTATCCAGGTTATGGCTCAGGATGGCTGCCATATACTCAGCCGGATAATTGGCCTTCAGGTAGGCGGTACGAAAAGCCAGGATGGAGTAAGCCGCGGCGTGGCTTTTGTTGAAGCCATAGCCGGCAAACTTGGCCATGATGTCGAACACCTCTCCGGCTTTATCAGCATCGGCGGTGCCCTGCTGTGCACAGCCTGCTATGAAGCTGGTGCGCTCCTGGGCCATCACCTCCGCTTTTTTCTTGCCCATGGCCCGGCGCAGCAGGTCGGCCTGGCCCAGGCTATAGCCCGCCATGGCCTGGGCGCACTGCATTACCTGCTCCTGATACACCATAATGCCATAGGTCATATTCAGGATAGGCTCCAGGCGCGGGTGGGGATACTCCACGGGGTCTATGCCATTTTTGCGATTTATGAAGAGAGGTATGTAGTCCATTGGCCCCGGTCGGTACAGGGCATTCATGGCTATCAGGTCTTCGATGTTGGTGGGCTTCAGCTGGCGCAGGTACTTGCGCATGCCGTCGCTCTCAAACTGGAAGGTGCCTACGGTGTCTCCCTGCTGGTACAGTTCGTAGGTTTTGGCATCATCCAGGGGGATGTGGTCTGCATCTATGTCTTTTCCGTGCCGCTCCTTTATCAGCCTACAGGCTGTTTTGATGATCGAGAGCGTTTTCAGGCCCAGGAAGTCCATTTTCAGCAGTCCGGCGGCCTCGGCCATGGGGCCTTCGTACTGGGTGGTTACCACATTGTCTCGCGTGCTCATGGCCACGGGCGCATAGTCGCTGATGGTGCCTGGCGCTATAATGACCCCGGCAGCGTGTATGCCTGTCTGGCGTGTGGTTCCCTCCAGCGTCAGGGCATAGCGCATCATCTTTTGCACAGCGGGGTCGGGGCTTTCCAGGGCTTCTTTCAGGTGGCCATAGTGGTCGGGGTTGTCTTCGCGGGTTAGCGCTTTGGCAAAGGTGATGCCCGGGCGCTCGGGTATGTACTTGGCTATCTTGTTCACCTCGGCCAGGGGCACACCCAGCACGCGGCCCACATCGCGCAGGGCGGTCTTGGCCCCCATGGTACCGTAGGTGATGATCTGGCTCACGCTCTGCTGGCCATACTTTTCTACCACAAAGTCGATAACCTGCTGGCGGCCCTCGTCGTCAAAGTCCATATCGATATCCGGCGGGCTTACCCGCTCGGGGTTCAGGAAGCGCTCGAATAGCAGCTGGTACTGCAGCGGGTCTACGTCTATTATGCCAGTGGCATAGGCCACCACACTGCCTGCGGCACTACCCCGCCCGGGGCCTACCATTACCCCCCGCCTGCGGGCTTCGTTGGTTATCTCCTGTACGATGAGGAAGTAGCCGGCAAAGCCCATCTTCTGGATGATGGCCAGCTCGGTGTCTATGCGGTCGGCAATGTCGGTACGTAGCTCGCCGTACTTTTTGCGGGCACCCAGCAGGCTTAGGTGCCGCAGGTAGGCATCCATATCGGCATACTCCGGGGGTATCTGGTACACCGGCATCAGCAGCTTTCCGCCCAGGTCCAGGTTCAGGCTGCAGCTGTCGCTCAGGCGCAGGGTGTTCTCCAGTGCCTCGGGCACATCGGGGAAGAGGGCGGCCATTTCTTCTGCCCCTTTCAGGTAGAAGTTGGGGTTCAGGCTGCGGTCGTCATCACTTACGGTAAAGCGGAATCGGTTTGGGTCGTTGTAGTCGCTACCGGTCTGCAGGGCCAGCAGCAGGTCGTGGGCCTCGGCGTCCTGCTTTTCCACATAGTGTACATCGTTGGTACACAGCATGGGTACGTTGTACTTTGCGGCCCATTTTTTCAGCACGGCATTGCACTGGTGCTGCTGGGGTATGCCGTGGTCTTGTAGTTCTATGTAATAGTCGCTGCCAAATAGGTCCAGGTACCAGCGAAACACCGCCTCTGCGGCCTCCTCGCCCTGGTTCAGCAGGGTCTGGTTTATCTCGCTGGCCAGGCAGCAGGTGGTGGCTATCAGCCCCTGGTGGTGCCGCGCCAGTAGTTCTCGGTCTATGCGGGGGTTGTAGTTATAGCCCTCTGTAAAGCCCAGGCTGCTCAGCTTGCACAGGTTGTGGTAGCCTGTTTCGTCTTTGGCAAACAGGATCTGGTGGTAGGTGTAGTTGCCATTGGGGTTATGCTTGGTGTGCTTGGGCTCATGCAGGCTCTTGGCAGCCAGGTAAAACTCGCTGCCCACAATGGGCTTGATGCCTTCGGCCCGGCAGGCCAGCACAAAATCGGGCACGCCGTACATATTGCCGTGGTCGCTGATGCCCAGGGCGGGCATGCCACAGGCGCAGGCTTTTTTTACCAGCTTTTTTATTTTGCCGGCCCCGTCCAGCATGCTGTAGTCGGTGTGGTTGTGCAGCGATACGTATTGCATCTCGTAAAATTAGGGGTCAGCGGCCCAGCTTGCAATCTGGCCCGGATCAATTCAAACAAACAAACGGCTGCCCGGCTTTCAACAAAAAACCTGCGGGCATTTATGCCAGATATGCAGCAGTGGGGGGCAATCCCGCCCGGGGCTAGCCGCAGGCAGAGCGTGCGTCCGTATACGCCTTAGGAGAATTGCCGCAGGGCCTCTTCTATTTCCTGAAACGTGTTCATCACAAAAGGGCCATAACTGGCAATGGGCTCCTGTATGGGGCGTCCGGCCAGGAAGAGCAACTGGCAGTCTGTTTCGGCGCGGATCTCCACCTGGGCGGCTTCATCCGCATACAGGGCCAGGTCATAGGCCTCCAGGCTTTCGCCCGCACTCTGCACCCTGCCCTCCAGCACGTACAGTTGGGCCGTGTAGCCGTCGGGCAGGCTCAGGGCTATCTGTGCGTGGGGCCGGGCCAGCAGGTGGGCTATTACCACGGGGGTCTTTACGGGCGCTGGGCCGTCCAGGCCATTCAGCTGGCCAGCCAGCAGGCGCAGGGTGTAGTCGGCAGTGCTTTGCTCCGGCACATCGGCACGCTGGTAGGCACTATATTCGGGTGGGTCTTGCTTGTTGGCAGCGGGCAGGTTCACCCACAGCTGCACCCCGTGTATGCGGCCTGTTTCCCGGCTTGGGCCTATCTCCTCTGCATGCCAGATGCCACCGGCGGCATTTACCCACTGGGTGCCGCCATCGTGCACGGTGGTGTCGTTCCCCAGGCTATCGGTGTGGCGAATGGCCCCCTCAAAGACGAGGGTAATGGGCTGGAAACCCTTGTGCGGGTGCCGCGGGATGCGGTTGGGCTGCCGGGGCACCTCGGGGCCAAAGTGGTCTAGCAGCAGGAAAGGGTCGGCATGGCGCAGGCCAGGGGCAGGCAGCGGCCTGCGTACCTGCACCCCTGGGGCTACTTCGCTCAGCTGGGCGTGGATGATACCGGATATTTTTCGCATTTTCAGCCAACATTTGCCGGGCTGGAAACATCCCCCCCCGGCTGCGCACTAGCAACCCAACCAGCATGACCCTACGCTACGCCCCTACATGTTTACCTGGCACCCGCCGGCGGGTACTGCACGGGCTGCTGCTGCTGGCCAGCGCCCTACCCTACTGCGGGGTGGCACAGGCGGGCAGCGGGCTGGGTGTAGCGCCCCTGGATGTTCGTGCAGCTGTGTACAAGGCAGCATACCAGCCCCAGCTGGTGGCACCGGTGCTAGACTCGCTGCGGGTGCTTCAGCAGGCCCGTGGGTGGATAGACACCCTGGCCAGTACGGCCATGGCCGGGCGGGGCTACCAGCACCAGGGGCACCGAATAGCCGCCCACTACCTGGTGCAGCAGTTTCGGCTGCTGGGGCTGCTGCCGCTAGGGCCAGATAGTAGCTACCTACAGGCCTTTCCGCTAGAGGTGAATGTGCTGGGCCCTGCCGAGCTAAAGCTGGGCCGGCGGGTGCTGACCTATGGCGAAGACTTTATCTCCAACGGCTACAGCGGGCCTGGCCAGGGGCGCGCCCGCCTGCTAGACCTGGGCACTGGCCACCCGGCCATGGTGCCTGCCCGGGCACTAGCCGGGCGGGTGTGGCTGATACGCCAGGGGTGGCCCGACACCGCCAGCAGCCCGGAGCCAGACCCCCAAAGCAAGGTGCTGGCCCTGGTGCGCAGCTATGGCCAGCTGCCCGCCGCCGTGCTGCTGGAGGAAAAAAAGCTGACCGCAGCCTATGGCCAGCAGCAGCTGCCCTTCCCGGCCTACCAGGTGGCTGCAGGCCGGCTGCATGGGCTAGGGCGGGCCTGGGTGGCCTATGGCCAGCAGGCCGAGCTGCGCACCGAAACGGCCTACAATGTGGTGGGCTGGGTGCGGGGTACCCGCCAGCCCGATACGGCAATTGTGCTCAGTGCGCACTACGACCACCTGGGGCAGCATGGCTGCGCCATCTTTCGCGGGGCCAATGACAACGCAAGTGGCACGGCCATGCTGCTCAGCCTGGCACAGGCCGCCACAGCCGTGGGGGCCGATCTACCCTACTCCACCCTCTTCATCGCCTTTGGGGCCGAGGAAGTGGCCCTGGTGGGCAGCCGCCACTACGTAGCCCATCCCCGGTGGCCGCTGGGCAGCACCCGCATGGTGCTAAACATGGACCTGATGGGCAATGGAGACCGGGGGGTAATGACCGTGGCGGGCAAAACCTACCCACAGATATATGCGCCACTGAGCCGGCTGAACGACTCACTGGGCCTGATACACCCCCTGCTGGCGCGCGAAAACCGCCCCAACAGCGACCATTACCCCTTTACCCAGCGGGGCGTGCCAGCCCTTTTCTTTTACACCCAGGGTGGCCCGCCCCACTACCACGACGTATACGACCGGCCCGAGGCCTATGGCCTGGAGGCTTTCTGGGTATTTCGCAGGCTCATTCTGGCCTGGCTGGCAAAATAATTTCAACTGGCCATATACTTTGGCACGGTTTTCGCTTGTTCATAAGTATGCGAAAACTGATCTACCTCATTGCCATCTGCCTCCCCTTTGCCGCACAGCCGGTGCAGGCACAGGGCACCCAGGAGGTGTTTGCCCAGATAGAGCGGAGCATAGCAGGTGCCAACGCCAGCAGCCTCTCAGCCTACTTCGGCAGCCAGGTAGAGGTTACGATAAACGACCAGGACAATGTGTATAGCAAGGATCAGGCAACCTTTGTCATCAAAGAGTTCTTTCAGGATCACCCCGTACGCAGCTTCAAGATCCTGCACACCGGCAGCAGCAACAATACCTATTATGCAGTAGGTGAGTACTATAGCACACGTGGGCGCTACGATACCAATGTGTTTATCAAAAAGAACGGAAACAGCTACCTCATCGAGCAGATACGCTTCGAGAGCGAGCAGTAAAAGGAATATGTTGTGTGTATGAGACGGTTCTGTGAGCATCTTGCAGGACCGTTTTTTTGTCCTAAAAAATGTACAATTACCTGACCGATGCCGCCCTGGATGCGCTGATAGATGCTGCCCTGGCCGAAGACCTGGGGCCGGACCACCTGGACCACACCAGCTATGCTACCCTGACTGCCAGCCAGATAGGCGAAGCGCACTGCCTGATGAAAGAGAGTGGACGCGTAGCGGGCATCCGCTTTGCCCAGCGGGTGTACCAAAAAATGGACGGCGTTCGAGTGGACGTACAAAAAATGGACGGCGAGCAGGTACAGCCGGGCGATATACTCTTCCGGGCGGCGGGCAGCGTGCGTAGCCTGCTGATGGGCGAGCGCCTGGTGCTGAATGTGCTGCAGCGCATGAGCGGGATAGCTACCCAGACCCATCGGGTGGTGCAGGCCCTGGAGGGAACGGGCTGCCGGGTGCTAGATACCCGAAAAACCACCCCCCTCATCCGCACCCTGGAAAAATGGGCCGTGGTGATAGGCGGCGGTGTAAACCACCGCTATGGCCTGTTTGACATGATCCTGATAAAAGACAACCACATAGATGCCTGCGGAGGCATACAGCCCGCCCTGGCCCATGCCCGGGCCTATCTGCTAGCCAAGGGCCTAACACTGGATGTGGAGATAGAAACCCGCAGCCTGGAAGAAGTGCAGCAGGTGCTGGACGCGGGGGGGGCAGACCGCATCCTGCTAGACAATATGCCGCTGCACACCCTGCGGCAGGCCGTGGCACGCATTGGGGGGCGCATCCCCACAGAAGCCAGTGGGGGCATAACCCCCGAAAACGCCCGCAGTTATGCCGAAACGGGCGTAGACTTCATCAGCATGGGGGCACTCACGCATTCGGTAAAAAGCCTGGATATCAGCCTGAAAATTCGCTGCTAGCCCCTATTCAGCACAAAAAAACACACACCGGATGGGCAAAAAAGCCAGAACCTGTGCAAAGTATGCCCACGTAAGAATAAAAAGTCTATATTTGCCCCCCTTGAGCCTGGAAATATGAAAAAGCCGAACATCCGCTTCTACCGCAACAAGCGCAGCCACAAGCTGGTAGTCCTGAATCGCAAATTCAATCCGCCTGCACGTGGCCTGGAAACCACCCTGCAAGAGGCAAACCGCCCACTGATCGAAAAGTTTGAGGCCGCCCTCGCTGCCAAAAAGCAATAGCCGTACAGGCAGCGCCACTAGCCCGCCCTACCGGGCACAGGGCCATGCAGCCAGCGCACACGCATAGCCAGGCGGCCATGTGTGTGCTTGCCCCAAATACGAAACCCTGCGCCGGAGCACAGCCTCCGGCGTTTTATTTTTGCGCACTTTTGCCAAGGCAAGAAGGATAGCGAGGAAGTACAAACCATGAGCAACACGCTGGAGATACTGGGTGCCCGCACGCACAACCTGAAGAATATAGACCTAAGCCTGCCCCGAAACCGCCTGCTGGTCATCACCGGGGTGAGTGGCAGTGGCAAGAGCAGCCTGGCCTTTGACACCCTGTTTGCCGAAGGGCAGCGCCGCTACCTGGAAACCTTCAGCGCCTATGCCCGCCAGTTTATGGGCAGCATGGAGCGGCCAGATGTGGACAAGATAGACGGCCTGAGCCCGGTTATTGCCATCGACCAGAAAACCACCGGCAAAAACCCCCGCAGCACCGTAGGCACCACCACCGAGGTGTACGACTTCCTGCGCTTGCTCTATGCCCGCGTAGCCGAAGCCTACAGCTACGAAACTGGCCGAAAAATGGAAAAACTGAGCGATGCAGAAATCCTGAAACGCATAGGCGAACAGTTTGAAAACCAAACCACCTACCTGCTAGCACCGCTGATAAAGGGACGAAAGGGCCACTACCGCGAAGAAATAGACAAGGTGCGCAAACAGGGCTACCTGCGCGCCCGCATAGACGGAACTGTGGTGGAGCTGGTGCCAGACATGAAGCTGGACCGCTACAAGATACACGACATAGAAGTGGTGATAGACCGCATACAGGTGAATGAAAAAAGCCTGGGCCGGCTAACCAAGAGCGTAACCGATGCGCTGAACTATGGCAAGGGCAGCATGCTGGTATACGTGCCCGATACGGAAGAAACCACCTACTACTGCCGAGACCTGATGGACCCGGAAACCGGCCTGAGCTACCCCGAGCCGGAGCCGAACAGCTTCTCCTTCAACAGCCCCTACGGAGCCTGCCCCACCTGTAGCGGCCTGGGCCAAGTACTAACGCTGATAAGGGATGCCCTGCTGCCAGAGCCAACAAAGACCCTGCTGAAGGGAGCCATTCCGCCAATGGACGACGCGCTGGAGATACCCATCCTGGACGGGCTGAAGAAGCTGGCCAAAGTGCAGCCCGAATTGGGAAAAACGCCCGTGCACAAGCTGGCCGATGAGCTGGTGCACTACGTACTGTACGGCGATCCGGCCTTTGACTACAACCGCGACCGCGAGTTTTTCAACGAAACCCTGTTTGTAAAAGGGCGCTACATGGGGCTGCAAAGCTTCCTGCAAATCCGCTACCTGAACGCCAGCTCGGAGCAGGCCAAGGCCGAGATAGAACAATACCTGCAGTACGACCCCTGCCCCACCTGCCAGGGGGCACGCCTGCGCAAGGAGAGCCTGTGGTTCAAGATAGACAACCACAATATATGGGAAGTGGCGAGCAAAGACCTGCAGCAGCTGGCCGAATGGCTGGATGGACTGGAAGACCGCCTGAGCGAACGCCAGCGGCTGATAGCCACCGAGCTGCTAAAGGAGATCCGCCAGCGGGTAAGCTTCCTGCTGGAAGTGGGGCTGGAATACCTGAGCCTGGACCGCAGTACCCGCAGCCTGAGCGGCGGCGAGGCACAGCGCATCCGCCTGGCTACGCAGATAGGCTCGCAGCTAATGGGCGTGCTCTACATCCTGGATGAGCCCAGCATTGGCCTGCACCAGGCTGACAATGCCCGCCTGATACGCAGCCTGCACGAGCTGAGAGACCTGGGCAATACGGTGCTGGTGGTGGAGCACGACCGGGATATGATGCTGGCCAGCGACTATATTGTAGACATTGGCCCCGGTGCCGGGGTACATGGGGGCCGTGTCATTAGCCAGGGTGCCCCGGCCCACTTTCTGGCACAGGGGGGCCTTACGGCCGACTACCTCAGCGGACGAAAAACCATCCGCCTACCCGACAACCGCCGAGCGCCCGGCAGCAAATACCTGCGGCTGCTGGGGGCCAGCGGGCACAACCTGCAGCAGGTAGACCTGGAGGTACCCCTGGGACTTTTTGTGTGCATAACGGGCATGAGTGGCAGCGGCAAAAGCTCGCTCATCAACCAGACCCTGTACCCCATCCTGCACGAGCACAGCTACCGTTTCCGAAAAAATGCCCTGCCCTACACCTCTGTGGAGGGGCTGGAACACATAGACAAGGTAATCGAGATAGACCAGAAGCCCATTGGCCGCACACCGCGCAGCAACCCGGCCACCTACACGGGCCTATTCACCTTCATCCGCCAGCTATTTACCGAGCTGCCGGAGAGCAAAATACGCGGCTACAAACCCGGGCGCTTCAGCTTCAACATAAAAGGCGGACGCTGCGAAACCTGCAAGGGTGCGGGCCTGCAGGTTATCGAGATGAACTTCCTGCCGGATGTGCATGTGCTGTGCCCCACCTGCCGGGGCCGCCGCTACAACCGCGAGACGCTGGAGATACGCTACAAGGGGAAAAGCATACACGACGTGCTGGAGATGACCGTGGAAGACGCAATGGGCTTCTTCGAATCCATACCCCACCTACAGACCCGGATACAGGCCCTGTACGACGTGGGGCTGGGCTACGTCCGCCTGGGCCAGGCAGCCACCACCCTGAGCGGAGGCGAGGCGCAGCGGATGAAGATAGCCACGGAACTAAGCAAGAAACAGACGGGCAAAACCTTCTACATCCTGGATGAGCCCACTACCGGCCTGCACTTTCAGGATATAGCTGTGCTGCTGGATGTGCTGAACCGGCTGGTGGAGAAGGGCAATACGGTGCTGGTAATAGAGCATAACCTGGATGTGGTGAAGGTAGCCGACTGGGTGGTAGACCTGGGGCCACGCGGGGGCCGCAATGGGGGCCGCATACTGGCAGCAGGCACCCCCGAAGCCATAGCCGACAGCCCCGAGAGCCTGACCGGACAGTACCTGAAGCCCGAGCTGGTGGCGGCCAAACAGGCAGCACCAAACCCGTAGGCAGCGGAACAGCCTACCCAAGAAAAGCCCGCACGCAGGCCTGGGCCTCAATGGTGTAGGAAGGGGTATAGGAAGCCGTGGCGAAACCAGTCCAACAGCTGCTGGCTGATGGCCATAGCCAATACATACACAATCAACAGGCTGTGGAGTAGCCGGGCAGGCAGGCGCAGGCTAGCCCAGCTGCGGCACAGGCCCTGTGCATAGGCATGCAGGCAGTAGCCACCTATCAGCCCATAAAAGATGCCCCAGTGGCGCGTAACAAACAGGTGAACCAGAAAATGCTGGGGCATCACCAGGCTCCAGCTTAGGGTGGCTAGCAGCAGCACCAGGCCAATGCGCCACAGCCGGATGCCGGCTGGTGCAGGCAGTGCCACCTGCCGCAGCCCGCGCCCAGCAAGCAGGAGGAGCAAAAGCAGGCCCCAACCCGGCAGCATAAACAGCCGCTCGGGCCGGTTGAACCACTGGAACGGAATCTGCAGATACTGGCCCAGACCCAGGGCCTGGTTGCCCGCCTCGGCCAGGGGGCCGGTACCCTGTATGCGGTGCAGGGCCGACTGCGTAAGGTCATTCATCAGGCCCTGCCAGCTGCCCCAGTACAGGTATACGGTATAGAAATGGAGGGCTACGCTGAGTGCCGCACTTGCACCCAGTACAAATACCGGCCAGCGCAGCGGGCTGCCCGTGTACACCCAGCTGAAACCCAGTGCCACCACGGCCAGGTACACCACCGGCTCGAAGGAGCTATGTGCCGCCAGCGCGTACCACAGGGCACACAGCAGCAGTTGGCCCAGCTTTCGGTCGCGGTAGTAGGCCAGCAGGCCGAAAACGAAGAGCCACTTAAACAGCTCTTCGTACACATGCTTGTGAAAACTATCGGCAAAAAAGAGGAAGTAGTGCGACAGCACCACCAGTGCCCCGCCCCACAGTGCCATGGCCGGATGGGGCAGCCAGTAGGATAGCTGGGTAAACACGTAGCCACACAGAAACACCGAGAGCAGAATGGGCACCAGCCGCAGCCACGCCACATGGTCTGTGCCCGTAAGGGCAAATACCGCGCCGGCCACCCAGTCGGGCAGGGCCGGGTAGTGGGTATACACAATCGCGCTGTCTGCCGGGTGCGTCGGGCTGTACTTGTGCACGGGCAGGCCATAGGTATGGGCAAAACCGTGGTCGCGAAAATAGCGAGCCGCACTATAGGTGTTCACGTCCGAGTACTGGTCGCCCCGTATGCTGGATCGTGCCTTGTTATCATGCAGGGGTACGGTGGCGGTGCGCAGCAGGATGAGGGCAAAGGCGGCAGCGAAGATAGCCAGCAGAATAAACCGGTGGCGAGGGCGGGCCCACAGCTGCCTAGGCCAGGCCGACAGGGCGGAGGGTGTGTAGGTAGTGGGTAACATGGTGCTGGATAAGCGACTGGCTGAGGTGCTTCATGCAGTGGTTGTCGCCCCCGCAGGGTAGCTCTGTGGTGTGGTGCACGCAGGGCGAGCAGGCGGGTGCCAGGTACACCACCTGATCCAGGCCCGGGGTGCGGGCACCCAGGTAGTGCTCGGGGTGCGTAGGGCCCCAGAAGGAGAGGACCGGCAGCCCCAGGGCGCGGGCAATGTGCAGGGGGGCACTGTCTATGCTGATCATGCCCGCACAGTGCGTGTACAGGGTGTGGTAGTACTGCCCAAAGGGCCAGGCCCCGGCCCGGTTGTGCACACGGCTGCGCAGTGCAGGGTGGCGGTCCAGAAAGCGCTCGTAGGCGGCGGCATCGGCGGGTGCACCCACTAGCAGCACCTCATAGTCTGCCTGCGCCAGCACACACTCCAGCACCCAGGCCAGCTGCTGCTCGGGCAGCTTTCGCTCCAGGCTCAGCTCGCTGCAGGTGTTGTTCAGCGCCAGGTAGCGGTAGGGGGCGGCGGGGCGCGGCACCGGCCATGCCTGTAGGCCAAAGCGGACCTCCGCACCGGCCCCCAGGGCCTCGGCCAGCTTCAGGTAGTTTTCGTGTATGGGCCTGAATCGGTTAAAATACACCCGGTGCGTATGCAGGTGCTGCCGGAAGGGCACTACCTCCAGCTGAAAGCCAAACCGATTGACCGCGCAGGTGAGCAGGGAGAAGAGTGAGGTCAGGCGGCTATACACCTCCAGGTCCACTGTCCACGTGTGGCCGGGCTGGCGCCACGACCGCCACAGGCAGTGCAGGGCCGACACCAGCAGCGAGCCAAAGCGCCGGTCTTTTATTTCCCATAGCTCATCGAAGAGGCCCAGGGGCTCCAGGCCCGGCCGCAGCCCGCTGCCGCATATCATGATCAGCCGGGCATCCGGGTAGCGGGCACGCACCCGGGCTATGGCATCGGCGGCCATAAACACACTGCCCAGGCCCAGTATCTTGATGAAGATAATGCGGCGCGGGGGCGGCTGCAGGCTATGGTCGCGGTGCAGGAGTGCGCCCAGCAGGCGGGCAGCGGCCACAAAGAGCCAGCTGAACCAGCCACTGGCAACCGAATCAAATTTTCGCTTGAACTGAAGGCGCATGCAGAGGCAGAGGGGGGGTATCCGGGGGCGCAATTTAGCTATATTAGCCCACACACGAGCCCCTTGCAAGGCACCCGTGCAGCCTATGGCCAAAAACCCGGGGCGCAAGGCCACCGCAGCGGGCCACACACCGGATAGGAGGGCTAGTGGGCCGGGTGCTCGGGCCTATCTAGCCCATCCAGGTTCGATACATGGTCGAACACCGAAGAGCAGCTCACGTTGGCCAATATCTGCTTCAGTACGCGCAGCGTGGCTTGCTTATCCGCCTCGGCTACGCCACCCCAGGCAATGGCCAGCGTGTCGGCAGCCAGCCTGTGCAGGCGGGCCTTCATTTGCTCGGCCTGGGGCGTAAGTACTACCTGGTTGATGCGCTTATCCTCCGGATCCTGCTGGCGGCGTACCAGGCTTTTGTGCTCCAGGCCGTCTATCAGGCGGTTTATGGCGGTTTTGTCGCGGCCCACGGCGGCGGCTATCTGGTTCTGCTTCAGGCCCTCATATTCAAATAGATAGGCCAGAACTGTCCACTCATCCGTGCTAAGATCCACATGTGCCTGATCCAGCTTGAAACGCAGGATGTGGCCGATGCAGTCATTTATCTGCTTGCAGATCCGCCCCAGCGAGTCATCAAAGCTATAAGCATCTACCGGTACGGCATCCGCGCTGTTGGGTATTTTGGCAACCATAAGATGACAAATATCATAGGAAAATACGAAAAAGCAGTCATTTGGTTACAAAAAATACGAACAGACACGCTGCTGCCAGCATTACCTGGAAAGCGCGGCCCGGCGGGCGGGGAAGAGGGGAACCGAGGCCCCTACCGCCAGGCTGAACAGAGCGGGCAGGCTGCGACGCGCTACCCGAGAGTCGATAAGGTACCAGAGCGAGGAGGTGAGCAGGCCAGACTCCACATACAGGCTGGGTGTGGCCCCAAAATCTGCCCGCCCGCCCGCCATGGGGAACCAGCGCAGGCCCCCGTAGGCCGTACCGTGGAAGGCCGTAGTGGGATAATACCCGCCGGGAAAATGATCGGGCAGGCGAGTCCATCCGTTCAGGCCGGTATCCCAGCTGAACGTGCCCCCCAGATAGGGCTGCAGCACCGAGTTTTGCAGGCGCAGCTTCCAGATGGCCACGTTTGCCTTCAGGCTAAAGGTATGCACCCGTGCACCGCCTACCGACCGGGGCAGATAGCCATACAGCAGGCTAGCCTGCAGGCGCTGCCGCCAGAAGGTGTAGCCTGCACCTGCCGACAGGAAGCCGATGTTTCCGGCAAACTGGAACTGACCCCAGTGGGGTACGAATGCCCACAGGCGCATGGGGTGCCGGGTGCTATCCGGATCTGCTGGGGTGGAAAAAAGCGGGGGACCAGGGCGGTACGCATGGGGGCCCGAGGTGGCAGCGGGCAGCATGGCCGGGCCGAAGCCCGCCAAGCCCACACACAGGAGGAAAATGAACCGGATCATAAATGCTTTGGGGTACCGTGTATTTATCGTTTAAACCTTTGCTCCAGGCGTACCTGGCCGTTCTCCAGGGTCAGGATGCCATACGAAAGCTTGTCTACAGCAGGCACGGTGGCGTACAGGATATCATTGTTGTAGTTTTCTATACCAAACTGGTGCTTGTGTCCGTGTAGCGAAGCCTGCACCCCATACTGCTCAGTCAGGGCCACATAGCGCGCCTCGTCGGCCTCGGGGAACTGGTCTCCCCAGGGGGGGATGTGTGCCAGCAGGATGGGCGTGCCTCGGTCTGTCTGTTTCAGCCGGCTCTCCAGCCAGTCCCAGTCGGGTGTGCCGTTCTTTTCCCAGTACACATCGTCCCAGGCTATAAAGTGGTAGCCCGCGTAGCTGAAGCTGTAGTTGCGGCTGCCATACAGCTGATCGTATATGTCCTCTCCGTTTGCCAGATACTCGTGGTTGCCAATCACCGTCAGGTAGGGCATCTTCAGGTCATTTAGCACGTCTTCCAGGATCTCAAACTCCGATACCAGTCCCTGGTCTACAATGTCGCCCAATACAATCACAAAGTCTACCGACTCGCCATTCAGCTGGTTCACCAGCTCCTTTATGTCCTGAAAATGGTAGTGCGCATCTGCCAGCAGGCCTATACGCACCGTGGCAGTGGTATCGCGGGCCTTGTCCGTATTCAGCAGGCGGCCCAGGTTCTTGTCTGTCTGCCCGCGTGCCTCGCGGGGCACATCTACCTCAAAGGGGCTGTAGTCAAAGGGATCGGAGCAGCCGTGGATGAAAAACAGCGTCAGGAAAATCGGCAAAGCCCACTTTGCGCAGGCCAAACCCCTACAGCAGGGGCGGAAGAGAAAACCAATCAGACGAACCATAAATAATTACTTATCACCGTAAATAAAGATAATTAACGAGAACAAAGTTGATTAACGCAAACAAAGTTACTGAATATAATCTTAAGATATACACTAAAGTCTAAAAAAGAACGAACTGCCTGCAGCAAGAAGCGGCCCCGACCTGTACGCCCTAACCAAAAGGAGCGTACGCCCATGCTGTGGTTAAAAATCGAAAGGCATGCCAGTTTGGTTTCACATGAAAACAAAAAATGGTAGCCGACACCGACCGTACCGTAAAAAAACCGAGGGAAATGAAGAGTAGCCTGCACCCTGCAATGCGATGAAACAGGGCATGGGGTACCTGGCTCCCCCCGCATCCTACTTGCACACAGCCGGCCTGGTGCCCTATATTGCCGTACTATGACTCCTATGGCTCCCAAGCAATACCCTGAGTGTAAAGGGGCATGAGCAGGCTACTCTTCAACCTGCACGAGGCCCTGGCCGCCCTGCGGAGGCAGCGGCTGCGCGCGGGGCTTACCCTGCTCATCATTGGCTTTGGGGTAATGGCCATTGTGGGGGTGCTCACCAGCATAGACAGCGTGAAGTACTACCTGATGAGCAGCTTCAGCACCCTGGGGGCCAATACCTTCCGGGTACAGAACCGGGAGGGGAGGATACGCATGCGGGGACGTGGGCAGCAGGCCGACTTTCCGGCCATCACCTACCGAGAGGCGCGGGCCTTTCAGCAGCGCATGCAGGGGGTAGCGGTGGTAAGCCTGAGCTACCCCACCGCCCTGCCGGTGCGGGTGCGCTACCGGCAGCATACCACCAACCCCAATGTGTTTGTACAGGGTGCAGACCCCGCCTTTCTGCAAGTACAGACGTACCAGCTGGCCCTGGGCCGCTTCATCACCCCCGAGGACCTGGCGGAGCATCGGGCCGTAGCGGTGCTGGGCTGGGCGGTTTACCAGCGGCTGTTTGGCACCGGCAGCGGGGGGCTGGGCCAGGCCGTGCAGGTGGGCAGCCACCAGTACAGGGTGGTGGGCGTGTTTGCCGAAAAAGGCAGCGGCTTTGGCAGCCAGGGCGATAAGGTGGCGGTCATCCCCCTCTCCACCGCCCTGGCCCATTATCCTGGCCAGAGTACGGAGGTAAGTGTGTATGTGCCCAGCGCCCCACAGCTGGCTGCAGTGGCCGAGGCCGCACGCGGGCACATGCGCCGGGTGCGCAGGCTGCACCCCACCCGGGCCGATAACTTTGCCATCGTGAAAAGCGATGCCTTTATAGATAGCCTGCTGCGCAACCTGCGCATTCTTACCTGGAGTGCCACGGCCATTGCCGTTATTACCCTGCTGGGGGCCGGGGTGGGGCTGATGAACATAATGCTGGTGAGCGTAAGCGACCGCACCATGGAGATAGGCCTGCGCAAAAGCCTGGGGGCCACGCGGGCTGCCATCCGGCAGCAGTTCCTTACCGAGGCGGTGGTTATCTGCCAGCTGGGGGGGCTGGTGGGCATCGGGCTGGGGCTGGGCATGGCGGCCCTGGTGGGCATGGCCATGGGCACGGCCTTTGTGCTGCCCTGGGGCTGGATCCTGCTCAGCATAGGGCTATGCCTGCTGGTGGGCATCCTTAGTGGCTACTACCCCGCCCGCCGGGCCGCGCGGCTAGACCCCATAGAGGCCCTGCGCCAGGGCAGCTAGCCCCCAGCTAGCCCCTGGGCCCCACCCGGCTCACCAGCCACACCCCCAGCAGGATGGCCGCTAGCCCAAAGCCGTGCCACAGCAGGATGGGCTCACCATCCAGCGTGCCCCAGAAGAGGGCTACCACGGGCATCAGGTACGTAACACTGGTGGCCGCTACCGGGCTGAGCACCTTCAGCGCCTGAAAAAAAAGCCAGAGAACAAAGCTGGTGCCCACCACCCCCAGCACCACTAGTGCCAGCAGGCTGTGCCAAAAATGCGGGTGCTGGGCCAGCCCCTGCGTGGGGGTAAACAACAACACCCCTAGCAGGGCCGGCAGGGCAAACACCACCAGGCCGAAGCCCGACACCTCCAGCGTGGAAACGCCGTGGATGCGAAACTTCACATAGTTGGTATGCAGCCCATACAGCAGGGTGGCCAGCACCACCAGCAGGGCATACAGGAGGTCTCCGCCGGGCCGGGCATCCAGCAGCACCAGCAGGCTGGCGCCAGCCAGCCCCAGCAGTACGCCCACCAGCTTTTGCGCACGAAAGGGCTGCCCATACAGCAGCAGGCCTAGCAGCATGGCACTCAGTGGCGTAAGGGTATTCAGCACACCGGTGGTGCCACTCTGCAGCCGTGTTTGCGCCAGCGAGAACAGAAAGGCCGGAATCAAATTACCAATGGCGGTGCCAAACAGCAGGCGCCCGTAGGGTAGCCTGCGCCGGTGGCGCAGCAGCCGGTACAGGATGATGGGTGCAAAACCCAGGCCGGCAAAACCAATGCGTAGGGCCGCCACCTGGCTGGCCGTAAACACCACCAGCCCCCGCTTCATCAGGATGAAGCTGCTGCCCCACACCAGGGCACACACGACCAGGATGAGCAGGGCCAGCCGGTGGGTCATCTTCATAAACCAGCGCGTTTAGCCTGAAAAAAGGACCGCAGCAGGGCTGCACACTCGGTGGCCAGCAGGCCGCTGGCCACCTGGGTGCGGGGGTGCAGCAGGCTGGGGCTGTGTCGGCAGTAGCCATACTTGTCGTCGGCCGCGCCGTATACTATGCGGCCTATCTGGCTCCAGCGCAGGGCACCGGCACACATGGGGCAGGGCTCCAGGGTAACGTACAGGGTGCAGTCGGGCAGGTACTTGCCCCCCACGGCCTGGCTAGCCGCTGTCAGGGCCAGCATCTCGGCATGCGCAGTGGGGTCCTGCAGGCGCTCCACCTGGTTATAGCCCTTGCCCAGCACTCGGTAGCCATGCGCCACCACCGCCCCTATGGGCACCTCCTGGGCCGCATAGGCCTCCTCGGCCAGCCGGTAGGCCATCTGCATAAAGTGTTCGTCTTGCTGTAGCATAATCCCTATTATCCCCCTACCCGGGCATACCCAGGCAGCGGGTAGGCAAAGATACAAACTCGCCACACGCCGGTGCCCCCTACTCGGCACAGATACGCCATACGGCCACCGCTGCAGATTTTTAACACGTAGGGAGGGCGCAAAAGTTAAAGAGCCTAATGGATTTTCTTACTAAATTTGCCCGGGTAACGATAGATACACGCAAGCCTACACACCTACACAAAACGCATGATTAAGCGCCTTATCTCCTACACTTGCTCTTTTCTTTTACTGGGTTTCCTGCTATGGCCAGCCGGGGGAGCTATTGCGCAGGGGGGGTCGCTTACGTTGAATTGTCAGCAGTCAGCCACTTCACTTATTGATAATTTTTCTCCGAGACTCGGAGATCCAATGAATAATGGGATTATAAGTTTTAATATCTCAACGGCAAACTCCCCTGTTATTTTCGAGCTATGCGACAATGAAGATGATCCAACAGGAGGAACAGATTATCTGCTAACTGCATCTGGTATATTCGGAACATCTCCATCAGGTGGGCCGCTCACGGTGACACATACTTTTACCGATATGGGACAAGAGCGATGCTCTACCTGGACTATAACAACTCCGAGTGTAGTAAATTTGATTGTAGTTGGGCTTATAGTTGGCGGCTGCAATATCCCCCTCGCCATCACCAACGACCTGAAGGCCGCCACCGAGGCGGGCCGCCTCAGCTGGCACTATAGTGGCGAGGCGCAGCTGACCCGCATGCGCCTGCACCCGCTGGACGGCAAGCTGCTGCGGGGCGAGGCCCTGGCTAGCCAGCTGTTAGCGGGCGAGCAGGCAGGCAGCTTCGACTTGGAGAGCCTACCCCTGGGCGACGGCCAGGTGCACTACCTGCAGCTGCAGGCCCTGGACCTGGATGGCAACGAGCTGGAGAGCAGACCCATCGTGTATGTATCCGGCCCGGCTACCCAACTGAAGCTGCTGTACCACCCTGCCAACCGACAGTACTACCTGAGCCAGGACGCCACCTACACCCTGTGGGACCTGAAGGGACAGCAGGTAGGCAGTGGCAAGGGCAAGGAGATAGACACCCGAGGCCTGCCTGCTGGCTTGTATGCCTTGGTAACGCCAGGCAAAAGCTTCAAGCTAGTGGTGCAGCAGTAGCACAATAGCGCCGTAGCCTGTATCTTGCAGCATGAATACGCTGACTACCGTAGCACTGCACCACCAGGTACTGGGGCAGGGGGAACCGGTGCTGATCCTGCACGGCTTTATGGGCAGCGCCGACAACTGGCGGACGCTGGGCCTGCGCATGGCCAGCCAGAGCCAGGTGTGGCTGGTAGACCAGCGAAACCACGGCCACAGCCCCCACACCGATGCCTGGGACTACCCCCACATGGCCGCCGATGTGCTGCGCCTGATGGATGAGCACCGGCTAGACCGGGTGAGCCTGATAGGCCACAGCATGGGCGGAAAAACCGCCATGCAGCTGGCAGCCCACCACCCGGATCGGGTAGAAAAACTGGTGGTAGTAGATATAAGCACCCGGCAAAGCACAGGCGGCCACGAGGCAATCCTGAACGCCCTGCAGCAGGCCGATATAACCCACACCAGCAAGCGGCACGAAGTGGAAGCCCTGCTGAAAGCCGGCATCCCCAACGAGGCCGAGCGGCAGTTTATCCTGAAGGCGCTGTACCGAGACGGAGACCACTTTGCCTGGCGGTTCAACCTGCCAGTGTTCGTCCGGCAGTATCCGGCGGTGCTGGCGGGCATGGACGGCAACCCGGTGTACCCCCACCCTACCCGCTTTATCAAGGGGGGGGCCAGCCGCTATATACAGGCTGAAGACTGGCCCGAGATCCAGCGCCTATTCCCACAGGCGCAGCTGGAGGTAATAGCGGGCGCCGGGCACTGGGTGCATGCCCAGGCACCCGCTGAGTTTCTGGCCGTACTGAATCGCTTTCTGAGCAAAACCTATTCCCTATCCTGACCCTACCCCCAAACCTGCTACCCATGGAACTGCTCATAGCCTCAGACCACGCCGGATACGACCTAAAAACGAGCCTGACCGCCTGGCTGCGCCAGCAGGGCCATCAGGTGGAAGACCTGGGCCCCGCCAGCGCCGACCGGGTAGACTACCCGGACTATGCCCACCCACTGGCCCAGCGCATAGAGGCCGGCGAGCCCAAAGTGGGCATCCTGCTGTGCGGCAGTGGAAACGGGGTGTGTATGACCGCCAATAAGTATCCGCACGTGCGGGCCGCCCTGGTGTGGAACGCCGAGCTGGCGGGCCTGGCCCGTGCGCACAACGATGCGAATGTGCTATGCCTACCCGCCCGCTACCTGGATGAACAGGAGGCCCGATTGATTGTAACTACTTTTCTGCAGACTGCCTTTGAGGGCGGGCGCCATGCCCCCCGTGTGCAGAAGATACAGCCTGCCTAGCCCGCTGGCCAGGCGGCCCACAGCAGCCCCTGTGTGCGCCAATAAGCCGTAGCCTTATGTTCCACCCCTATATCGCATGATGAATTCGAGAAAACTGCTTGCTGCCAACTGGAAAATGCACCTGAACCTGGCGGGTGCGCAAAGCCTGACCCAGGAACTGATAGAGCGGCTGGCCGCCCCCCGGGTGCCAGTGGTGCTGTGCACACCCTTTCCGTATCTACACCCACTGCACCAGCTTATCCAGGGCCACCCGGGGTTTCACCTGGGTGCACAAAACCTGCATCAGGAGAAGCAGGGTGCCTTTACCGGCGAAACCAGCGGAGAGATGCTGGCCAGCGTGGGTGCCGAGTACGTGATCGTGGGCCACAGCGAGCGCCGAACCTACTACCAGGAGAGTAGCGACCTGCTGAGCAACAAGCTGATACGGGCACGCCAGGCGGGCCTCAAGCCCATCTTTTGCATAGGCGAGAGCCTGCAGGAACGAGAGCGGGGCGTGGAAAAAGAGGTGATAACCAGGCAGCTCCTGTTTGGCTGCTACAACCTGCTGGCCGAAAACTTTGCCCACACCACCATTGCCTACGAGCCTGTGTGGGCCATCGGCACAGGCCGCACCGCCACCGCCGAGCAGGCACAGGAGATGCACGCCTTTATCCGCGAGAAAATTACCGAACGATACGGAGATAACCTGGCGCAGGAAACCACCATCCTGTACGGGGGGAGTGTAAAGGCCAGCAACGCCAACGAGCTGTTTGCCCAGCCCGATGTGGACGGGGGCCTGATAGGGGGTGCCAGCCTGGATGCTGCCGAGTTTGCCGATATCTACCAGGCCCTGCTGAACGCATAAGCCAGAGCAGAGGGAGGCTGAGACCCAGGGCTGAAAAGCGGTAGTGCGCGCGTACCGGTCTTTGCTACCAGTCGGCTGGCGCTGCCACTCCGGGTGCTGAAAATGAAAATACCTGTCCGGAAGCGGACAGGTATTTTTTGTAGATACAAACAAGTGGTGACGAAATCGCTGGCAAGCACATGTGTGCCGGGGGCCGAGGCGAAGCTGGCTACAGCAGGGCCACCAGCAAGATGAGGATGAGCAGCACCAGTGCTACAATGATGAGAATGCGAATCAGTTCTGAGTCAGACAGACTGGTATCATTCGCATCCGATACGGACAGGGTGTTGGACACCTACTCCTCGTAACTCATGCCCTGGCTAAGGCCAGTCTTTATCTGGTTTTTTACCGTGGCAATCAGCGATTTTCGAGTACCCTTATCTATCTGCTTCCAGTCGGCTAGCGCCTTTTTCCTTTCCAGGCTTGTTATTCCGGCGGCAGCGGGCTGATCGGCACAGTCCGCACAGGCTGTAGGTGTATCACAGTCTATACAGGGTACGGCTTCGGCTCCACAGTCCTGGCAGGGTGCGGGCGTATCGCAGTCGGCACAGGGCTGCACCCGCTCTTCACAGTCGGTGCAGGGGGTGGTGGCACGCTTGGTATCCACACCGGCATATACGGTACCGGCAGCCAGGAAGGCAAGGATCAGGAGTCTTTTGGTCATAAACATGGTTTTAATAAGTTAGGAATTCATACTAGCGCCTGCCAATATACCAAAAAACTGCCGGGTGCAGTGCGCTATACAATGCCCTGTTCGGCCAGCCATCGCTCGGCATCCAGGGCAGCCATACAGCCGCTTCCTGCTGCGGTTACCGCCTGCCTGTACACACTGTCTTGCACATCGCCGGCAGCAAACACCCCCTCGATAGAGGTCTTGCTTGTCTTTCCCTCGGTTATCAGGTAGCCCGTGTTGTCCATCTCCAGCTGGCCCGCAAACAGGTCGGTGTTCGGCTTGTGGCCAATAGCCACAAAGAAGCCCTGCACCGGAATATCCGTCAGCGCCCCGGTCTGGCTATTCCGTATCCGCACTGCCTCTACTACCTCCTTGCCCAATACTTCTTCGGTTTCGGTGTGCCAGTGGACGGTAATGTTTGGGGTCTTCAGCACCCGGTCTCGCATAATCTGGCTGGCACGCATTTCGCCCTTTCGCACCAGCAGGTGCACCTGCCTGCACAGCTTGCTCAGGTAGGTGGCCTCTTCAGCGGCCGTGTCTCCACCGCCTACCACCACTACGTCCTTGCCTTTGTAGAAGAAGCCGTCGCACACGGCACAGGCACTCACACCGGCGCCGTTCAGTCGCTTCTCGCTCTCCAGCCCTAGCCACTTGGCACTGGCACCGGTGCTGATGATGACGGCATCGGCGCTTATCAGCTTATCCTCATCGGTCCACACCAGCTTGGGCGACTGGCTGAAATCTACCTTAGTGATCGTACTATAACGAATATCTGTGCCAAAACGCGCAGCCTGCTGGCGGAAGTCTTCCATCATCTGCACGCCCAGCACCCCCTCCGGGTAGCCGGGGTAGTTCTCTACATCGGTGGTCTGGGTCAGCTGGCCACCCGCCTCCAGGCCGGTGTACAGTACGGGGCTCAGGTTGGCGCGTGCAGCGTATACAGCGGCGGTATAGCCTGCCGGACCTGAGCCGATGATGAGACAGCTAACGTGCTCGGATGGTGTGGACATGATAAAAATATAAGGTGAATGGGGTATAAAGTTATGGCTAAAGTGCTTACATTAAGCGTGGTGACAGATAATTGGTTCCTATTGAAACTAAAAAACAGAATACGTGCAAGAACTAAAACGAATCGGGGTATTCACCTCTGGCGGGGATAGCCCGGGCATGAATGCCTGTATACGGGCCGTGGTGCGCACAGCCCACCACCACCAGCTGAAGGTAACGGGCATCTACCGGGGCTTCGACGGGATGATACAAGGTAATATGCTGGATATGGGGCGGCAGGATGTGAGCAACATCATCCAGCGAGGCGGTACCATCCTGAAGACGGCACGCTCGGAGGGCTTTCGCACCCCCGAGGGCCGCAGGCAGGCCTACCACCAGCTGCAGAAAGCCGGGATACAGGCCCTGGTGGCCATCGGGGGAGATGGCACCTACAGGGCATCACAGGTCTTTATGGAGGAGTATCCGGATATCCGCATAATGGGCTGCCCGGGCACCATAGACAATGACCTGTATGGCACCGACTTTACCATTGGTTACGACACGGCCATCAACACGGCCATGCAGGCCATAGACAAGATACGCGACACGGCCGATGCTACCGACCGGCTGTTTTTTGTAGAGGTAATGGGCCGAGATGCAGGCCTGATAGCACTACGCACGGGCCTGGGCAGCGGGGCCGAGGCTGTGCTGATACCGGAAATAGAGCAGGACCTGGACCGGCTATACGACCTGCTGGAACGAGACTGGAAGCGCCAAAAGAGCAGCATGATTGTGGTGGTGGCCGAGGGCGACGAGGCGGGCGGTGCCTTTGCCGTAGCCGAGCAGGTACGCCAGCGTTTTCCGCAGTATGATACGCGCGTAACCGTGCTGGGCCACATCCAGCGGGGGGGTAGCCCCAGCTGTATGGACCGCATACTGGCAAGCCGCCTGGGGGCTGCCGCCGTGCAGGCGCTGGTAGCGGGCATGGCGGGCTATGCCTGTGGCGTACAGTACAAGTCCGTGGTGCACATCCCCTTCAGCGAGGCCGTAAAGCACAATGTCGAGATTAATCCACAATTGGTAGAGCTGGTGGAAATCCTGAGTGCATAGGCTCACCACAGATTTGTGAAAGAGCAAGGCCATGCGGCCGCTACCGTTGGGCAAAAAGCTACGAAATAGGGCGTATACAAATAGAAAGAGACCTCATATGAGGTCTCTTTCTATAGCAAGACTATAAGCAGTGGCTCAGGCAGTGGCAGTATCCACCTGCTGGTCCACACGGCCAATTTTCTCGAAGATGATCATCGGCTCGTACATCACATCGTAGTACTCGTGGATGATTTTGAAGTCGAGCAGACTCCGGTAAAGCCGGGGCTCAAAAAGCTCCTTCTTATGGCTGATGGCCACATAAATATTGTTGCCAATAAAAGACACACAGATGTCTTCCTTATGTGTTTTCTTGTAGGCCACCAGGTCTTCAAACACCTCCTTGTAGGTAAAAAAACTCTGTTTTGCATCCTCGGAATTTTTGGAATACACCTTGAAAACAGTGTTGAACTCGGGGTCCGGACTCAATACTTCTTCAAAATCAGAACTCTTGTATCCCAGTTTTTCGGGTTCAAAAACCTGGTGCCGGGGCAGGATAATGGTGCCCGTAAACTTCTGCTTGGTGATGGCTACAAAGAAGATTCCGTCGAAAATAGCGCGGAGCTCAGATTTACGCTCACCCTTTCTCACGCTGCGCTTGGCGTGCACCTCGGAGAAGGCAATTTTTGTAGATCCGAGATCGCCAAACACGTAGTCATCTCCCCGGTACTTAGTGGGCAGGTCTGTGAACAGCTTGCTATCTACAAATAGGTTGGGTGGAATGAACTTGTGAGAAATATAGGTGAAGCTGGGATTGATAAACCGAACAATCTGCTCAATTACGCGGGTTTTGAAGATGATGTGAAAGCGTTTGTCTCCGGTAACATCGTAGTACAGCACATAGCCACCAGCGGCAAAAATCACGCCAATGAGGGCATACCAGCCATATATCTGTACACCAGCAGTCTCGGCATCTATTACAGAGGAAATACCAACCAGCGCACCGATCAACGCGGCCACGAGCAGAAAAATCATAACCACAACCTTGAGCACGATTTTTTTGCGCATGGAATCCACCGCGTTCAGGTCTTGGGTTAGTTCTGTTTCAAAGTACTGTTTTAGTTCCTGTAGAGACTTCATAGTGGCGTTTGATTAGATAATCAGGTGGAGTGGTGGAGATGAAAAACGAGCTTTGCTTTGTGCAATTAACGCGTGAGCAGTCAAAAATAGCATAAAAACTGACAGCGGATCGGTCGAAGGGGGGGCCATCCAAAAATTAACGCGCCAGCCCGCCTTGCGCCTGCCAATACGCCTACTAGGCTTCTATGTCAAACTTGATGCCCTGTGCCAGGGGTAGCGCATCGCCGTAGTTGATGGTTTGTGTTTGGCGGCGCATGTAGGCCTTCCAAGAGTCGGATCCGCTTTCGCGGCCACCCCCAGTTTCCTTTTCGCCGCCAAAGGCACCGCCTATTTCGGCACCACTGGTACCTATATTCACGTTGGCAATACCGCAGTCGCTACCGGCGGGGCCCAGGAAGCGCTCTACCTCCTTCATATTCTCGCTAAAGATGGCCGAGCTTAGGCCCTGGGGCACCGCGTTGTGCTGCTGTAGTGCCTCCTGGTAGTCGCTATAGCGGATCAGGTAGAGGATGGGGGCAAAGGTCTCGCTCTGTACGCTCTCCATTTCGTTTTTGGCCTCTATCAGGGCAGGCGTCACATAGTTTCCATGCTCGTGCCCGGGCACCGTGTACAGATCGCCGCCATAGATTAGCTTGCCACCCTGTGCTTGCACCTTCTGCAGGCGGTCTTGCATCATCTGCACCGCATCCTGGTCTATCAGGGGTCCTATCAGGGTATCGGCATCCAGTGGGCTGCCTATCTTGGGTGTCAGGCTTTTGTAGGTATTTACCAGGGCCTCCTTCACTTTTTCGTACATGCTGTCGTGCACAAACAGGCGGCGCGTACTGGTGCAGCGCTGGCCACAGGTGCCTACCGCGCCAAACACGATGGCCTGCAGGGCCAGCTTCAGGTTGCTGTTCGGGGTAAGTACAATGGCGTTATTACCGCCCAGCTCTAGCAGATACTTGCCCAGCCGGCCAGCCACAGTCTGGGCCACGGCCTTGCCCATGCGGGTACTGCCGGTGGCGCTTACCAGGTCGATGCGCTCGTCGGCAGCCAGTTTTTGGCCTATCTCGGCATCGCCCACCACCAGGTTGAAGATGCCCTCTGGCAGGCCATTGGCTGCCAGCACGTCGGCCGCTATCTTCTGGCAAGCCAGGGCGCATAGGGGCGTTTTTTCACTGGGTTTCCAGATCACTACATTGCCACACACGGCTGCAATCATGGCATTCCAGCTCCATACCGCCACCGGGAAGTTGAAGGCGGAGATAATCCCCACAATGCCCAGGGGGTGCCAGCGCTCCATCAGGCGGTGGTCTGGGCGCTCGCTAGGCATCGTAAGGCCATACAGCTGGCGGCTTAGGCCCACGGCAAAGTCGCATATGTCTATGATCTCCTGCACCTCACCCAGTCCCTCCTGGTATATCTTACCCATTTCATAGCTTACTAGCCAGCCCAGGTACTCCTTGTTTTCGCGGAATGCCTCGCCCATCTGGCGTACAATTTCGCCCCGGCGGGGGGCGGGCACCTCGCGCCAATAGCGAAATGCCTCCTGTGCCTTCTGCACCACCTGCTCGTACTGCGGGGCGGAAGTAAAGGCTACGGTGCCAATCTTCTCTCCGTTTGCAGGGCTATGGCTGTCTATGGTCCGCGCGGCGGGGGCTACCTCCATAAAGTGGGTGCCCGTGCTGGTGCCCGAGTGCACCATGCCTGCACGTAGGCCAAACACATCGAGGGCAGTAGGAGCGGCAATCGTATTCATCAGCTTTTTATATTTCAATAATGACGAGAAAAGAATAGAGGGCGAAATAGAGGAATGAATGCACCAGCATAGCCTGCGCACACATTCGGCTAGCGCGGAGCTGGCAGCTCGTAGGCCTGAATGGGGCTATCGAATTGCTCCTTGTGTGCACCATCGCAGAAAGGTGGTGTGGCGGTGTGGCCGCAGCGGCAGAGGCTCACAGCCGTTCGTCCGTTCAGCTCGAAGCGGTTGCCGTCCTGATCGTACAGCTCAAAGTCGCCTTCCAGCCGAATAGAGCCATTGCTCCTGATGGTTATCTTGGTAGACATCGTGATGGGGTTAAACGAAGCCGAGAGGCCGACTTCCTGCTTTCTGATTCTTAATGCGAATATAAGGTTTTTTGCAGAACCATATTGTGCCCGAACTGGCGGCTGATGGCGGCGCATACGGCGGGGCCTAGTTTTGGCTAGACTCCATCAGGTAGGCTTTTATAAATTCGTCTAGCCCTCCGTCCATCACCAGCTGCACGTTGCTGGTCTCCACGCTGGTTCGCAGGTCCTTCACCAGCTTGTAGGGGTGGAACACATAGTTTCGGATCTGGCTGCCCCACTCTATTTTTTTCTTTCCGGCCTCGGTTTTGGCTTTTTCTTCCATGCGCTTCTCCAGTTCCTGCTGGTACAGCCGGCTACGCAGCAGGTGCAGGGCTTTTTCGCGGTTTTGGTGCTGGCTTCGTTCCTGCTGGCACTCTACCACTATGCCGCTGGGTACGTGGGTTACGCGCACGGCTGTTTCCACCTTATTCACATTCTGGCCTCCCTTTCCGCCGGCGCGGAAGGTGTCCCACTCCAGGTCGGCGGGGTTGATGTCTATCTCTATGGTATCGTCTACCAGTGGGTATACGTACACAGAGCTGAAGCTGGTGTGGCGGCGGCCCCCACTATCGAATGGGCTGATGCGCACCAGGCGGTGTACACCGCTCTCGCCCTTCAGGTAGCCATAGGCAAAGGAGCCCTTTACCTCCAGGCTGGCGCTCTTTATGCCTGCGCCTTCTCCCTGCTGCTCGTCTATCAGGCTGGGTTGGTAGCCGTGCTGCTCGGCATACATGGTGTACATACGCAGCAGCATCTCGGCCCAGTCCTGGCTTTCGGTTCCGCCGGCTCCGGCGTTTATCACTACTACGCAGTCCAGCTGGTCCTCTTCTCCACTCAGCATGTTTTTTAGCTCCAGCTCATTCACCACCTGCTCTGCGCGGGCATACACGGTGTCCAGCTCTGGCTCCGTCAGGTCTCCCTCTCGGTAGAACTCGTAGCTTACCTCCAGCTCTTCCAGCGCCTCGGCAGCCGCTCGGTAGGCTTGCGTCCATACACGCATGCCGCGCAGCTGCTTCATGGCGGCCTCGGCTGCCTTACTATCGTCCCAAAAACCCGGTGCTGCGCTTTCTGCCTCCCTGGCAGCTATGGCACTTTCCTTCCCCGCTATGTCAAAGATACCTCCTTAGGGCGCCTACTCTCTCTTGCAGCGATTTTAGTTGGTCGGGTGTCATGGTATGGGGTTGTTTAGGTGAATTTTAGGGGGTCAAGTTTTGCCTGAAGGCGTCCGTATAGTGCTGTATCTCTGGGTCTCGGCCCGGCCATATACGGATTGCTACTACATCAAAGCGAAGGGGTAAATGTACCAAATTGTGCAATTCGGCGTACAGGCTGGCGGCGCGGAAGAGGGTAGCCTGCTTTTTGGGGGTTACGGCCTCCTCGGGCCAGGCAGGGCCGGTTCGGGTTTTTACCTCTACCACCACCAGCTCTTGCCTGTCCATGCACACCAGGTCCATCTCTGCCGGGTGTACGCGCACATTGCGCCCTAGCAGCTGGTAGCCCTGGGCCGCCAGGTAGTGTGCGGCCAGGGCTTCGCCCTGCCTGCCCAGGCTCATCGGGGCCCACCCTGCTGCATGCGGCGGTGCATAATGCGAGACCGCCATAGGCGAAACACCCCATAGAGGAGTACCAGCACGCCCATGGAGCCAGCCGGGAAGCTGATCTGCTGCTGGACAAACCACTGCTGAACCTGCGCCGGTGGGGCAAAAATCATGTAGATGCCCACCAGGCAGATGAGGATGCCCACCACGTAGCCTACGTAAATGAATGTTTTCATAACGGCAAATAAACAAAAACCCGACCTATTGAGCCGGGTTTCGTTCGTATTCTATCTACCAGGGTACTGCCCACGCCCAGGCACCACGCCTGGGGGCAAAGGGCAAGGGTGTTAGTGAAGCTCAAAGTGGATGGGCAGGATGACCCAGCTGGACATGGGCCGCCCGTTCTGTGCCGAGGGCAGCAGCTTCAGCTCGTCCACCCGCTCTTCCACAGCCCTGCTGAAGGAGGGGTGGGTAGAGGAGATAATCTGCCACTTGGAAACCTCGCCCAGGCAGTTTACGTAGAGCTTTAGCACCACTTTACCCTCCTGATGCGTGCCGCGCAGGTCTTCTGGGTACGCTATGCTGTTCACCACAGTCTGCAGGTTCAGCACCTTTGCCTTGGTGTCGCAGTTGTTGTTGCACTCCAGGCATTCCGCCGGGGCTGTGCGCGCTGGAATCGAGGCATCAGCCAGAGACTGGGCATGTACCGAGGTGGCTAGTAGTACCACTGCGGCTGCCAGAATGCTGATTTGTGCTTGGGCTTTCAGGGCCTTGCCCTTCTGGCTTTTTACCTCTCTTGTTTTCATCACTTCAATTGTTTTTAAATCCGTGTCTATTTGATCGTATGAGTTAACAATGATTTAACACGAAATTAACACGAAAAAGTTTCAGCGGCAAGCCTCCATCTACCAGGTTGTAGGTGTACAGGATTCAAAAAATTGATCTAAACAGTTGATTATAAAAAATTTGAAAGAATACTGGTCACCCGAAAAAAGATCTTGTCTCCGAAAAAAATCCTTAACATTCCCTTAACGCACAGAGACAAAGGAGGTTCACCCGAACGGGCACAGACCATGCAGCCGCCCCTGCCCTGGCAGGCCGAAGCCCTAGGGCAAGGGGCACACGGGCTATGAGGTAGCTGGATGTGTCTTCTTTTACCACTTATCCACAGGCCCGGTGGAACAAGGGGTGGATAAGTACCGTATTTTTGCGGCATGAGTCTGGCATCCATCGAGAAAGAAATACGCGCGGGCAAAATCGCGCCGGTATACTTTCTGTACGGAGAGGAGCCCTACTTTATAGACCAGCTGGCCGAGCTGCTGGAGCAGAAGGTGCTGGAGGGGGCCGACAAGAGCTTCAACATGGACGTGCTGCTGGGGCCAGAGACCTCGGCCAATCAGCTGATAACTGCCGCCCGCGCCTACCCCACCTTTGCCAGCCGCAGGCTGATCGTGGTAAAAGAAGCGCACAGCCTGGGCAAGGCGCATCTGGACAAAATAGGGGCCTACATAGAGCAGCCGCTGGAGACAACCGTGGTGGTGTTTCTGTACCGAAAAAAGAAGCCCGATGCCCGCACCCGCTTTGGAAAGGCAGCCCTGCAAAAGGCTGTGGCCTTTGAGAGCAAGCGCCTGTACGACCGCAGCATACTCAGCTGGATAGAGGAGCACGTGGGCGCCGCCGGCTACAGCATAGAGCAGGAGGCCAACCTGCTGCTGAAGGAAGCACTGGGAAACAACCTGGCGCTGATAGACAATGAGCTGCGCAAGATGTACATCCACCTGCGGGCCAATGAGCACAGCCGGATAGACAAGTCGCTGATCTATGCATTCGTAAACATAGACCGAGAGTTCAATGTATTCGAACTGATCAACTACATTGCCAGCCGCGATGTGGAGCGTGCGCACAAAACCATACACTACCTGACGCTGACGCGCAACAGTGGGGCTATAGGCATGCTGGTGCAGCTATACAACTACTTCAGCACCCTGGCCATGCTGCGGCAGCAGCGGCTGCAGAGTGAGCAGGCCATCTGTCAGGCGCTGAAGATTCAGCCCTTCTTTGCCAAAAACTTTGTAACCGGTGTACGCCAGTACGACCTGCGACGCATCCGCGCCAATATGTCCAACATCCTGGAGGCCGATATGCAGCTAAAGGGCGTGCACAACACTAGGATGAGTGAGGCCCACGTGATGAAAACACTGGTGTACCGGCTGGTGCAGTAGGCCCGCCCGCGGGTAGCCCGCCTATATACCGGGCTGCCTGCCTGCCCTGCTCTACAGCCGCGTTTACAGTGGGGCCGTAGGGCAGCAGCTGGCTAAAGTTGACCACAAAGAGCCCCGGGTACGGACTCTGAAACGGTACCTGCACCTCGGAATAGCGGATGATGGGCACGGCCTGTGCATAGGGTTTCCGGTATAGGCGCATGTGCTGGATGGCGGTGCGGTCCAATGCTGGAAAAACCTTTTGCACATATTCCATATACAGATTGCTCAGCTCATCCTCGTCCATCCACATCTGCTCATCCTCGTGCGGGCGGTAGCCGTAGGCATAGTATACATGCAGCGGCCCATGGGATTCATCGCCCGCCAGTGCACTGTGGTGCACCAGCATGGAAAATGGGGCGTGTGTATCGGCCACATAGTGCTCATAGTGGGTAGTGAGCTGCTGCCGCGTGGTAAAGAGCAGAGACACTACCCCCTGGTAGGGTATGGCCTGTAGCTTGTAGGCGTACGCCCTATCGGCCTGGGGCACATCCAGTATCCTTGCCAGTGTAGCGCCTGGCAGTGTGGATAGCACCTGCTGAAAGTGGTGTGGTTGCCCATTTACCTGCACCAGCCATCCGGCATCGGTTTTTTGTAGCAGGCCTACCTCGGCCCCACAGCATACACGCACGCCGCGGTGCGATATCCGGTGCACTAGGGCCTCGGTAACGCGATGAAACCCGCCAATGGGGTACCCCAGCATCTGCCTGCCTTGGTAGAACCTGCGGCTGCGGGCCTTCAGGTTGGCCCAAAACCAGGCCATGTTTACGGCATGCATGTGCAGGTAGAACCGAGAGCGCAAGATAGGCTCCCAGATAGCCCGATACACCCCACGGCCAAACAGCCTGCGCGTGTAGAGCGCGGCAGGCCGCCGCTCCAGCTTGCGCGGATGGCTAAGGTACTTGAGGTAGGTATAGCCGGCAAGGAGCACCAGCCGCTGCAGAAACCGGAGGGGCCTTAGCCGGAGAACAGACCAGACGGAGTGCACGCCATAGGCCCGATCTCGGAGGATAACAGCGGTGCGTATGGGCCGCCAGCGCAGCTGCTGCTCCATGCCCAGGTCTGTCATCAGGCTGAGCAGGGAAGTATCTGACCGATGGAAGCTGTGGGGCACACGCTCGTACACCACCTGCCCCAGCTGTGTGCCCTGGCTAAAGCCCCCTACCTGCGCTTCTTTTTCAAACAAGGTAACCTGGTAGCCCAAGCGGGAGAGGTAGTAGGCCGCCGAATAGTAGGCCGCCGAAAGACCAGAATAACCCCCACCCAAAATGGCTATTGTGCGTTTGCTCTCCTCCATGCCGGTAAAGTATTGAATGTGCCCAAAGAGAACGTAGGAAAAAATACCGACAGTCTATGTCGGCAACCTCCGTTCATGTACCTAACATAAACAATTCAGGCAATATTTTCAATATACCGAAACAAACATGCATAAAATAGCAACAAAACAAGTCATTCGTCGACAAAAAAGAAAACAAGAGCCCCTATATTCAGGGGCGTTAAGACGCCTGTGCTTTACATAAGCACCTGTATTTTATGCCAGGAATAAGCGACCAGGCTACCATGAGACAGAGGCCTGTGGGCGCACCGCCACTAGCAGCGTGTACTAGCCCACAAGCTGTGGTTGCTCCAGCTCAAACACCTCGGTTATCGGGTTGGCCAGCAGCTTGTGTGCAGCCTGCTGGGCCTGCTGGCTCGCAGCCTCGGGGTTGGGGGCCTCTACAGTTAGCAGGATTCGCTTGCCCACCCGTACCTGCCGGATGGCAGAAAACTCCATGTGGTGCAGCCCGTTTAGCGTAGCCTTACCCTGCGGATCCAGGATCTCGGGGTGCGGAAGTACATTGACGTATACCGTGAAAGTCATGATGCAAACAGAAAAGCAGGCCAAAGCCAGCCCACAGCACAAAGATGCAATAAAAATAGGATGAAACAGTTGGGACAACCCGATGTTTGACACCCGAGTCTGAAAAAAGATTTTTAGCCCATAGCTATTTTCAATTTGAATTGAAAATACGAACTTCGCGTTGTACGCAGTAGGCCATTCGGCTCTTCGTGCACATTTTTTTTCTCGACTGTATGAACACCACTGCCATTTTTGACAAAGCCCTGCGCCTGGAGTTTATCACACACGAAGAGGCCAGGTTTCTGTATCAGCAGGCGGCACTGCCCGACATGATGTATGTGGCGAACGAAATACGAAAAATAAAAAAGGCCGAAACAGCAGGCATTGTAACCTGGCAGATAGACCGGAACGTGAACACAACCAATGTGTGTGTGGCCAACTGCAAGTTCTGCAACTTCTTCCGCGTGCCCGGCCATCCCGATGCATATATTACAGACGACGATACCTACAGGCGGAAGATAGAAGAGATGCTGGCCCTGGGGGGCGACCAGCTGCTGCTACAGGGGGGGCACCACCCCGAGCTGGGGATAGAATGGTACGAGGCTCTGTTTAGCAAACTGAAAAGCTGGTATCCGCAGGTAAAGCTGCATGCGCTGGGCCCGCCGGAGATTGTGCACATTAGCGAGCTGAGCAAGCTGAGCTACTACGACACCCTGCAGCGCCTGCAGCAGGCGGGGCTGGATAGCCTGCCCGGAGCGGGGGCCGAGATCCTGAATGACCGGGTGCGCAGGCTGATCTCGAACGGCAAGTGCAGCGGCAGCGAGTGGCTGGAGGTAATGCGCCAGGCACACCGGCTGAACATCTCTACCTCGGCCACCATGATGTTTGGCCACATCGAAACCCTGGATGAGCGGATAGAGCACCTGCTGTGGCTGCGCGGGGTACAGGCAGAGCGGCCCGAAGGGCACGTGGGCTTTCGCGCCTTTATACCCTGGCCCTACCAGGACGACGGAACCCTGCTACAGCGTGTAAAGGGCATCCGCAATGATGTGAGTGCCCACGAGTACCTGCAGACCCTGGCCCTGTGCCGCATCTTGCTGGTAAATATTGAGAATATACAGGTAAGCTGGCTAACTGTGGGCCCCAAGGTGGCCCAGGCCGCCCTGTATGGCGGGGCGAACGATATGGGTAGCATCATGATCGAGGAAAATGTGGTGAGTGCAGCCGGGGCACCTTTCCGTTTCAGCAGCACCGAGATACAGGCCTGCATCCAGCAGGCGGGCTTTACCCCCAGGCTGCGCGACCAGCAGTACCGTTTTCGCGAGCAGCCAGCCGGGGTATCTATCCTGGCCTAGCCAGGGCCGCCAGGCGGATGTAAATGTGCAACCGGTGGCGACGTGCATACACAGGTGGATAACCCACCTACGCTGGGCAGTGGGCTGGCGTTACGGGTAGGGAGACCGATCAGAACGCCAAACAAGGTACGCGCTCAATACGGAAGCAGCTTGTCTATGCGGTGGAATAGCCCGCTATACTGCTTGGCAAGGCTTTGCCCCCCCCCACCCGCCTAGCCCGCATGCTGGCGGTACCAGAGCTGGAAAAAGACGAGAGCCGTAATGCGTTTTCCGTGGTAGGGGTTCCTGCCCGACTGGTATGCCTGCACCCACTGCTGCACCACACGGGGGTCGAAAATATCCTGGCGCTTGAGGTGCTCCGGGTTCAGAAGTTCGTCTACCAGATACCTCAATTCACCGTTTAGCCACTCTGCCACTGGGGCTGGGAAACCCCACTTCCTTCTATACACCAGCTCGTTCGGCAGGTAGTGTGCCAGTAGCTTCTTGGGCAGATACTTCTGTACGCCGGCGTGGTACTTGTACGAAACGGGTAGCGAAAGTGCGTGCTCCACCACCTGATGGTCCAGGTAGGGCACTCGCACCTCCAGTCCATGTGCCATGCTGGCTATGTCTACCTTGTACAGCAGGTCGTTGGCCAGGTAGTGCCGGATGTCAAATAGGCTGATCTTCTCCCAGGGGTGTAGGGGCAGCTGCTGTATGGCATGCCAGTCGGCAGCCAGGGTACTGTGGGTGTAGGGGCGGCGCGTTAGCCTTCCTACCTCGCCCTGGGTAAACATGTCTTGCTGCTGGCTCCATACATGTAGCCAGTCGGTATCCGTACCAGGGCCGTCGAACACGCGGGCAGCGCGCCGCTTGCGTGCGTCGCCCTGGCTTAGTAGCCAGGCCACGGCCTTGCGGCCCAGCCAGCCCATGCGGCTCACCCGCTGGTAGCGGGCCCACCAGTGGTAGTAGCCATAACCCATGTATAGTTCATCTGCGCCATCGCCGCTCAGGGCCACGGTTACCTGCCTGCGTGCCACCTGAGACAGCAGGAGCATGGGCAGGATCCCACTTACCGCAAAAGGCTCGTCGTAGTGCGCAAAGAGGCTGGGTACGTGTTCTCGCGCATCGGCCAGCAGCAGCTGGGTGGTGTGCTGCCGGGTGCCCAGTTGCAGGGCCACCTGCTCCGCATAGTTGCTCTCGTCGTACTGGGGTGCATCAAAGCCGATGGTAAATGTATGCGCTGCCTGTCCACTCTGTGCCTGGTACAGGGCAGCGATCAGGCTACTATCTGTACCCCCACTGAGAAAGGTACCCAGGGGAACATCTGCTATGCTGCAGTACCCTACGGCCTGCTGCAGCCGGTCCTGCAGCAGGGCTACGGCCTCCTGCTCGGGCAGTGCCTGCCGGTGCTGCACGTGGCTTAGCACACTGTAGTAGGCTGCCAGCTGCACCCCCCGGGCCGACACCCTGAGGTAATGGCCGGGTGGCAGCTTGCGGGCCTGCTGCCAGATGGTGCGGTCTCCGGGCACGTATTCCAGAAAGAGGTAATCTTGCAGGCTCTGCACGTCCAGCTCCAGGGCTACCGGCAGTGCCTGCAGCGCCTTTAGCTCGCTGGCAAAGGCAAAGCGGCCGCCCTGCTGCCAGTACACCAGGGGCTTGATCCCCATACGGTCTCGTATGAGCAGCAGCGACTGCTCGTGCCTATCGTACAGGGCTGTGGCAAACATGCCATTGAAGCGTGCCACTGCCTGTATTCCTTCCAGCGCCAGGGCCTCTAGCACCACCTCTGTATCGCCCGTGGTGCGCAGCTGCAGGCCCAGGTCTCGGGCTACCTGCTTGTAGTTATATACCTCGCCGTTGTACACCAGCACATAGCGCCCGTCTCTGGAGGTCATGGGCTGGTTGGCCGCCGTAGATAGGTCCAGGATACTCAGCCTGCGGTGGCCCAGGCCCACAGGCCCCTCTAGCCAGTGGCCCTCCGCGTCGGGCCCCCGGTGCGCTATGGCATCGGTCATGTGCTGTAGGTTCTGGCGGTCGAAACCACCATGCGGATCATAAAAGCCGGCTATGCCACACATACGCTAGATACTCGCCGCATGGAGGAGCTCCAGCTCCATAAAATCCATATTGAACATACGGGCCAGGCTGCGCTGGGTAAGGTAGCGGTGGTATACATAGATGCCGGTGCGAATATAGGGATCGGTCTTAATCATGTTTTGGATACTCCCGGCATCGCCTATACGCAGGATGAGTGGGGTAAGGATATTGCTAACGGCATTGCTGCTGGTGCGGGGTACGCGGCTGGCAATATTGGGCACACAGTAGTGTACCACGTCGTGCCGCACATAGGTGGGGCGGTCGTGTGTGGTTACCTCGCAGGTCTCGATACAGCCGCCCTGGTCTATAGACACATCCACGATTACGCTGCGCTCGTTCATCTGCATCACCATATCCTCAGTTACAATGCAGGGTGTGCGCACACCCGGTACGTGTACGGCACCAATCAGTACATCGGCCTGGGCTACGGCTTCCTCTATATAGTCTCGCTGGCTTACTGCGGTCCATATTTTTTGGCCCAGCTTCTGCTCCAGCATTTGCAGCTTGTGCACCTCGCTGTCTATCACCCGTACGTGTGCGCCCAGTGCCATGGCTGTCCGGGTGGCATGGTAGCCCACGGTGCCGGCACCCAGTATGGTAACCTGGCAGGGGGGTATGCCGGTAATGCCGCCCAGTAGGGTACCCTTTCCGCCACCGGTATAGCTTAGCAGCTCGGCGGCAATGTGTATGCTGGATATGCCGGCTATCTCGCTCATCATGCGCACCAGGGGCTGGCTCCCGTCTGCCGCCTGCATAAACTCGAAGCCGATGGCCGTTACGTTCTTCTGCATCAGCTGCTTCAGGTAGTCGGGCTTTATGGCACCCAGGTGCACGGCCGAGATCAGTATCTGCCGGGGCTGTAGCAGCTTCAGCTCATCATAGTCCAGGGGGGTTATCTTTACAATGATGTTCGCCTTTTGGTACAGCTCAGCTTCGCTATAGGCTATGCTGGCACCCGCCTCGGTGTACTCCCGGTCGGTGTACTGGGCACCGGCCCCTGCCTGGTGCTCTATCAGCACCTGGTGGCCGTTCGCTACCAGCACACCGGCAGCCTTGGGTGTAATGGCCACCCGGTTCTCCTGCAGGCTGCGCTCCTTGGGTACACCAATGATGAACTTCTGTTTTTGCTCGCGAATGCGAGCTGGCTGCTCCAGCGTAGCTGTAAACACCGAAGGATCAACCCCTTTTTTGAGCAACTCCGGATTAAACTCGGGATTATGCGGTACAGATGGCATGCACTCAAATATAAGACTCCAGTTGCAATTTACGTGTATGTATATCTATTACTGATAAAGAAAAAAACACACTGCCCGGGGGTAGCCAGTGCAGGATGCGCTCGGGCCACTCTATCAGGCAGATATCGTCTCCCTCCAGGTAATCTGCCAGGCCCGTTTCCAGCAGTTCAGCCTCTGTCTCCAGGCGGTGCAGGTCCATGTGGTATACTGTGCCGGCTGCTGTGTGGTACACATTCACTAGGCTATAGGTGGGGCTGGTAACCGGCTGGGTATACCCCAGTGCCTGCACCAGTGCCTGTACCAGGCTAGTTTTTCCGGCCCCCATGGGCCCGCCCAGGGCCCATACCCGGGGGGCTGGCTGCCACAGTGCCCACAGCCGCCGTGCCAGGGCGGGCAGCTCGGCCTGGGTGTAGGCGCAGGCAAAAACAGCGGGCTGATCGGGTTTCACGAAACAATAAGCAGGCGTGAAGGTAGCAGGTATTGAACGTCAAAATCAAATCGTATTGTATTGCGACGGCTTCAATAAGCAAATTCTCCATCTTGCTGCCTGCCGCCATGACTACCCTGTTTGATAGCGACCCGAATGCACGGCCGACTCCCGGCGAAAACCTGCTGCCCTACGATGGAGCCGCCTATTTATACCCGGGGGTGCTGCAGCCTGCCGAGGCCGACCGGTACTACCTGCTGCTGCGGCAGCAGGCAGCCTGGCAGGCAGACGAGGGGGTGCTGTATGGCAGGCCATTCCGTACCGAGCGGCAGGTAGCCTGGTATGGAGACCGGCCATACAGCTACCGCTATGCGGGCTATACGCACACAGCACACAACTGGATAGCCCCCCTGCTAGCGCTAAAGGCACACTGCGAGTCCGTGAGCAACTCCGTGTATCACGCCTGCCTGCTAAACCTGTATCCCACGGGTGCGCAGGGCATGGGCTGGCATGCCGATGATGAGCCCGAGCTGGTGCCCCAGGCACCCATTGCCGCACTCAGCCTGGGGGCCGAGCGTCGCTTTGACCTGAAGCACCGGGCTACGGGCTACAGCGTGCAGCTTCTGCTACCCCCAGGCAGCCTGCTGGTAATGCGCGGGGCCACCCAGCAGCACTGGCTGCACCGGCTGCCACCCACCCGCAGGGTGCATGCCCCACGTATCAGCCTTACATTCAGGCAGATGGTAGCAGCCAGATAGAGCAGGCTAGCTAGGCCAGCAGGCGCTGATAGAGCAGCAGCAGGGGCTGGGCATCCCACTGCCAGTGCCGGGTAGCAGGCTGCCGGTAGCGGGCCAGGAAGTCGGCCAGCTCGCCCAGCCGGCTGATGGCGAGGCCCATGCCGGTTTGCGCATTCAGGGCATCCCAGGCAGGACTGTCTGTGTACAGAAAGGGGAGGCCGGCAGCCATGTATTCGTAGAACTTGGTGGGTATACGCGTGGCAATGGCTGGCTGTGGGCTGTAGAGGGCCAGGCCCAGGTCGTGGCTCGCCATGCATGCTAGCAGCTGGCTATGGGGCACATAGTGCTGGCCACCTACCAGCTGCACCCTGGGCAGCCGCGCAGCAGTGGCCTCCAGCTGCCGTGCATAGGCTGGGTGTGGCGCGTGGCCTGCCAGTGTAAGGCTGTGGGCAAAGGGCTGCGCCTGCACCAGGGCCAGGGCCGCCTCTACCCCCCAGTCTGCCGCCAGTGTGCCGCTCAGCAGCACCCGCAGGGGGGGCTGGGCACGGCGGGCCGGGCCTGGGGGCCGTGGCGTAGCCAGGGCTTTATTGGGTACATACACCACCTGGGCATGGGGCAGGGTGCCGGCATAGCAGGCCTCGGCCTGCACGGCTGCATCCACCCAGGCTACACTCAGGTGCTCCAGCAGGCGGATGCCCTGCCCCACCCAGGGCCAGTACCAGGGTGCGTAGGCGGCCCCGTGGGTCAGGTTGGCCAGGTAGTCTTCGTGCTGGTCATACACCAGCCGGCAGCCTAGTAGCCAGCGGGCACATAGGGCCAGTGGCAGCAGCTCGGGGCTATGCAGCTGCACCAGCCGGGGCCGGATGCGCCATAGGCGATACAGCAGGCAAAGCTGTAGGCGGATGCGCTGCCACACACCCTGTGGCCGGCTGTGCGGCCACAGCACTACGCCATCGTGCCGATAGGCGGACCGGGCGGCCCCATGGGCCGGGTCTGCGGCCCCTAGCACATATACGGCATGGCCTGCGCGGGCAGCTGCTACGGCCTCCTTAGCAAATATTCGGCTGTGGGTAACGGGATTGAGGATACTGATGTGCAGGATGCGCATGAAAGAACCGCGCGAAGCGACTAATGCGTGGAGAATTTCTCCTGTATCTCCATCCGCTCACGCTGCTGGGCATCGCTCCGCACTGCAATGCGTACGAAGTAGCGCTCGGTATAGCCTTCTATAGGCTTGAGCAGCAGGACGATCAGGGCCTTGGGGATGAGGCTGATCATAAAGTTGGCCACTCCGCTGTCAAAAAAAGTCAGGTCCTCTATCACTGCCTCCTCCAGCACCTCCGTCAGGAACATGAGTACGACCGCAAAAACCAGAATAAAGGTCTGTGCCCGGCGGCTGGCACGGGCCCGGGTCAGCTCGTCTATGGTATTTTTCAGGTCTACATTGGTTTTCTGTAGGTCCTGGTTTATGCGCTGTATTTCTTCGGCCTGCTGCTCCAGCAGCATATTGGCGCTCTTCAGCTTGCGCTGCAGGCGGTCTCCTACGCTGGTTAGCAGCTTGGTATCGCCCAGCAGGGTTTCGTATCCCTTTACCAGCGAATCTACTGCCGTTTTGTATTCTTCTCGGGTCAGGGCATCGTCATCCGCCACTGCTCGGTATTTTTCCAGCAGCTCGTTCTCTCTCCGGTAGGCAACCTCTGATTTCTTTTGAGACATGAATGTACGGTAGGGGCACTAGTAGGTATCTGTGCGCTCCAGCAGCTGAAAAGGTACAGTAAGGGTAGACTGGTAGTCTTCGCCGGCCTCTTGCATGTCAGTATCGTCTTCGAAGTAGTGCCAGCGGATAAGGCAGGGCTTGCCTGTATCGTGGAAGTCTTGGATAAAACGAAGAATTTCGAGTATGTATTTGGCTGAGCTGGTATTGAAATAGTCGAAACTGAAATCAATGGTCATCCCTCGGGGTGCCTCCGACTCTGAATAGGTACGAAACCACTCCAAAATGGGGGCGTAAAACTTGGTCGAGTTTTCGGGATAGGAGTTTCCTACTAGCTCAAACACGCCGATATGGGGATCCAGTCTTACACGTGGTGTGTCTTCGCTGGCTTCTATTACTAGGGCTTCTATGCTCATCATGTTTAAACTACAAAGCGCATGTTAAAAAACAGAGTCTCCTCACTCACTTCTTGGCTGGAGTAGCTCACACGGTTGTCTACCGTCTTCCGGGCAATGTTCAGTATACCCAGGCCGCCGCCACCAGCGGCACTTATCTTGCCGTTGGTCAGTACTTTTTGGTAAAACTCGCGCAGTTCGTCCCGGCTCATCAGGTTGATCTTATCGATATACCGGGCTAGCTTCTCAGCCTTGGACTTTGTGATGAGGTTTCCGGTAGAGATCTGGTAGCCCGATTCTACTTTCTCAATCTGCAAGCGCGGCGGAAAATCGGCGGCTGAGGGGGCGTGGTGCATCAGGTTCTGGCAGGCCTCTATCAGGATGGAGTTGATTTTTTTTCGGAAGGGCACTTTTTCGCCCATCTCGGCCATCCTGGCATCCATGGTTACCAGTATCCTGTTCAGCACGGAATTGTCCATTTCACCGGCAAAATCATATATCACGTTGGAATCAGACATTTATGCAGGGTGCTCTGCTTTTGTGAATTTAGCGGTTTGGCAGTTCAGCAAATGTACACATGCTTTTCAAATCGCCGAATGCTGGAGGGAAAAAGTAGCAGAAAATAAGAAAACCCGCAGCAGCATCCTGCACAACTATCATTGATGCTTATATTTGCCTGAATGAAGGCTGCGGAAGATTTATACGCATTGGACACCCATTTTGATACAGCAACGCTGGCCGACTGGAAGCGGCAGATAGAGCTGGAGCTGAAGGGCGGGCAGTATTCCGACCGCATGCACTACCGGCTACGCGGCGGGCTAGTGGCCGAGGCAGTCGGCCATCCGGAAACACAGGTCGTTACACCCGGCTACCTGGCGCCAGAGCGGGCAGACTGGGTGCTGCAGCAGTCCTTCGTATTAGCCGGAGACCTGGTTGCCCTCAATCGACTCATCCTGCAGCAGCTGGTACAGGGCACAGAGGCTATCTGCCTACGCCTGCCCTACCACGAGGCATTCCTGACCGAGCCTGAACGAGACTACCTGCCCATGCTGGAGACGGTGCTGAATGGCGTACTGCCCGGCTATATCGCCATTAGTTTTCACGCCGGTATGCAGGGCAGCTATGTGCTGGGCGCCTATATAAAATGGCTGCAGCAGCATGGGCACGACCCCGCCACCGTAACAGGCGCCTTCCTGTGGGACCCCTACACGCTGGCAGCCTGGAGTGGCCACTGGGACGACGCGGATGTGGAGCAGGCAAAAGACTTTGGGCTGAACCTGCAGCAAATGCTACCCGGATATAGCTGGCAGGCTGTAGACGGATATTTCTACAACGCCTGTGGGGCAACGGGCGTGCAGGAGCTGGCCTATGCCCTGTGCGCCCTGCTGGAGCTGGGGCAGCCCAACAGCGATAACCACCTGCACCTGAGGCTGGCAAGCAGCCGAAACCTGATGACCGAGGTGGCCAAGCTGCGGGCCGTACGCAGCCTGTGGCAGCGCCTGGCCCAGCAGTATCGGCCCGAGCTAACCGATACCCCCATACGGCTTACGGTAGTATCGGCCCTGTGGCCCCTGGCCCAGGCCGACCCGCACAACAACCTGGTACGCAACACCCTGCAGGCCATTGCCGGTGTGTGGGGCGGGGCAGATTATCTGGACCTACAGCCGTACAATCAGCTGAACGAGCTGAATGATGCCTTTGGGCTACGGCTGGCAAAAAACATACAGCTCCTGCTGAAGGAAGAAAGTCACCAGAACCAGGTGATAGACCCCACCGCCGGCTCTTACACACTGGAGCAGCTAACCCATGCCACCCTAGAGGCTGCACACCAGCTGGCAGCTGAGATACTGGCCACGGGCGGCCTGGCTACCAGGCTGAAGACAAGCAAGCTACAGAATGAAATGGCCGCCGAACGCGAGCGCCTCATTAGCCGCTTCGATACCGGCAGCGAGGTGATAGTAGGGGTAAACAAGTATAAAAGCGGCGAGGAACAGCCCGCACCAGTGCCCGCCTTCCGGCCTGCTGTAGCGCAGCCCAATATCGAGCGGATCACCCCAATTCGGCTGGGCTAAATGCTGGATGCCGCCCTACAGCTGGACCAAGACCTGATGCTGTGGCTAAACCGGCAGCATACGCCCCTACTCGACTCTTTCTGGTGGATTGTTTCGCTGAAATACACCTGGATCCCCCTGTACCTACTATTGCTGGTGCTGGCCATACGGCGCTACGGAAAGCGTAGCTGGATCCTGCTGCTCGGCTTTGGCCTCAGTGTGGGGGCGGCAGACTATGTGGCCAGCGGTGTGCTGAAGCCCGCTGTGGGGCGGGTGCGCCCCTGCCAGGAGCCACAGCTGGCAGATCGCATTCATACCGTACACGGATACTGCCGCAGTTCGCCCAGCTTCCCGAGCAGCCACGCCGGAAACAGCCTGTGCGTCCTGCTACTCAGCCTCTATTTCTTTGCCAGGCAGTACCGCTGGCTCATCCCCATTGTGATGCTGTACTGCCTGCTGCATAGCTATAGCCGCATCTATCTGGGGGTGCACTACCCGGGCGATATCCTGGGTGGCTGGCTAGTGGGCGGCCTGTGTGCGGGCCTGTGCACCCGGGTGCTAGCCCAAACAGGCAGACGCGCGCTGCGCGCTTAGGCAAAGCCCGTGTGCCGAAGCAAAGCCCAACATCGCATAAAAGTGCGCCGTTGCAAGGCAGCTACACACCCCAAAAGCACGATAATTGCACAATAAGCATGCAGCCCGTTTGTAACTTTTGTGTTAAAAACTCGTTACACCTATTGATATATATGATAGAAAACAGGTAACTAGATAAAATACAAAATATTGGATATCAGTAAATTACATAAAAAATCTACGTATCGCCCAAATGCCTTCCAGCTGAAAAAGGTGAAAGATTGTTAAAAAGCCGTCTTGATCCATTTCGACAAGGGAGGCATTTAGCCTAAAGTGCTACCTTTGCGAGAGTTTAAGATGGAAAAGATATATATTCTATTCAGTATCATGCTGTTGGGCTGGGCCCAAGCGCAGCCCGCTTCGGAATCCGGGCGCCAGATACCACATGCCGAGAATCGCGCATTTTTGCTGGACTCTGCCAGTAGCGAGCTGCTGGGCTATCAGCCAAACCATTTCAGTGGCAGTGGCTTGTTTGAAAAAGCCGGAGGCACTTATGTGGCCGATAGCTTTCAAACATCGGCCTTTCAGAACAAAATACTCGACTATTATCACCACGATGTTACCAGCCTGAGCGATACATTCGAGTTTTCGCTTATAGACCCCCATACCGGAGCATCCAAATTCGTTTTCCCGATCAAGGGGCGCGTAAGCAGCGGCTTCGGCCCACGCTATTTCTGGGGCTACCACTTTCACTATGGTACCGACATCACCCTGCAGCGCGGCGACAGTGTGGTAGCTGCTATGGACGGTACCGTGCGCATTGTGCGGGTAGACCGCTGGGGGTACGGCAACTTTGTAGTCATCACCCACGATAACGGCCTGGAAACACTCTATGGCCACTTGGATAAATCGCTGGTACTGGAGGGTCAGCCCATAAAAGCCGGAGAGCTGGTAGGCCTGGGTGGCAGCACCGGGCGTAGCTCTGGCCCGCACCTGCACTTCGAGTTTCGCTTCATGGGCGAGCAGTTCGACCCGGAAAAGGTATGCTCCTTTGAAGACGGACAACTAAAATGCAGCAAGATCCAGCTAGACCGAAACTGGTTTCGCCATCTGGGTGGCAAAAACTATGCCTCGGCTGCAAAGGTTGCCAATCCGGCTGCCATAGGCACCGGCGGTGCCGTGTATCACACCATCCGCCCGGGCCAAAACCTGGGCCTGATAGCCCGGCAATACAACACCAGCGTAGAGAGCCTGTGCCGCCTGAATGGCATCACGGCCCGGACGACCATCCTGGCTGGCAAAACCCTGCGCGTTAAGTAGGTGGCATCCCCAATGCGGCTTCTGCTTGTATGTACCTGTGCACTGGCAGTAGCCGCCTGTGCCCAAAACGACAGCGACCCACAGTCGGGCAAGGAATCCATAGCTAAAGCAGGAAAAGAAAAAACTTCGTCAGCTATTGCGGATGTACCCACTGCGAGCCGGGCATTCTGTACCTGCAACCGGCGGGTAATAAACAAGAACATACCCCGGATGCAGGCCATGCAAGATGATCCGGTAGAGCAGATACCGGCCGCCCAGATGGCCGAAGCCATGAAGGCAGCGATGGCCGTGGGCGAGGATCTGCGCCTTGGGCTCGACTCCTGCCGCAGCCAGCTGGCCCACTTCATCCGCCGTGTAGAGCAAGACACCACACTGGCACGGAATTTTGGCGAAGCCCTGGAAGCCTGCATGGAACCCATTTTGAAAAAGAACAAGGCGGCCCTGGAAGCCTACGACCAGTATCTGGATAAGCTAAGCCAACGCCAGCACCAAGTGCTGGAACAGTTAAGCAAGTAAGGCCTATCTTTGCCGGCCATGCATATACCCAAGATCTCGCTGCCACTTTGGCTCGCACTTGTAGCCCTGCTGCCTGGTGTAGCCTGGGCACAGCAGGGCAATGAAATAGAGATCCTGAACGCGGATGTGCTAACCGTGACGCAAACCCCCAATGGTGAGGTGCGGCAGATGACCGGTAATGTAGCCATGAAGCAAGACAGCACCTATCTGTACTGCGAGCTGGCCTACCAATACCCAGACCGCAATACCGTAGAGGCGCAGCAGAATGTGCGTATCGTAATGCAGGATGTAACCCTGTATGCAGACCGTGCCACCTACGACGGAAACACCCGCATTGCCCGCTGCGAGGGGAACATCCGCCTGGTGCGCGGGGGGGCCGTGCTGCGCACACAGCGCCTTACCTACTACCGAGACCCCGCCTATGGCTACTACGACACCGGCGGAACGCTGACAGACAGCAGCAATGTGCTGACCAGCCAGTATGGCTACTTCTACACCCGCGAGGATCGGGCGCTATTCAAGCAACAGGTGGTGTACCGGGCCGGAACGGACTATGTACTAACCACCGATAGCCTGCGCTACCAGGTGGATAGGGACGTGGCGTACTTTGTAGATGCCAGCCGGGTGCGCAGTACGGATAGCCTGCAGCACATGTATACCGAGCGGGGCTGGTATGATGCCCCAAACAAGGAGATGCTGCTGTGGCAAAACACCTGGTATCAGGACACCAGCTATACCCTGGCTGCCGACACCCTGTACTACCACCATGCGCAAGACAGTGGCTGGGCCCACTGCCACATACAGGTGTGGCAGAATGACACTTCTGCCTTTCTGGGAGCCGAACGGGCAAGATTCCTGCAGAAAGCGGGCAAGCTGTGGCTGTGGGAAGACCCCTGGATGCTGCAGTTTCAGGCCAATGACACCCTGGCCCTGTACGCCGACACGCTTTTTGCGCACGAGGACAGCACGGCGGGCATACACCTGCTAGAGGGCTACCACAATGTGCAATTTCGCACACCACAGCTACAGGCGCGCGCACACCACCTGCGCTACAACCGGGCCGACTCCAGCATCACCCTAAGCCAAGACCCCGTAAGCTGGAGCCAGGAGAACCAGGTAAGTGGAGATACCCTACAGATCTGGCTACGCAACCAGCAGCCCGACAGTATGCGCGTGCAGCAAAACGCCTTTATGATCTCGCGGGCCGATAGCAGCCAGTTTTTTAACCAGATAAAGGGGCGAGAAGTGCGCGCACGGTTTCGGAACCGCCAGCTGTACTGGATGCAGGTGGAGGGGAACGTGGAAACCATCTACTACGTAGACGACGATAAGGGAGCCCTAATCGGGATGAACCTGGCGTACTGTGCTCGCCTGCAAGCCTGGTTTTCCGACAGCAAGCCGATCCGGATGAAGATGGAGCAGCACCCAAAAGGCACTTTTTTCCCTATCCACGAGGTGTACCTGAACCCCCGTACGCTGGACGGCTTTCGCTACCGCGTTTCGGAGCGGCCTACAGACTACCTGCTGCCTGCCGGTGCTGCACATCCAGCCGAATAAGCATGGCCAGAAGAAAATAGTATAGGAGGCCTACCTTGTTATTCTCCACCAGGTCGTTTAGCACCAGATGCGTGAGAAAAACCACCATGGTAAGTAAGAGGCACATTAGCAGCGTACGACTGAAGGGAGATACAGCCTGTCGGTACAGGTAGCCACCCCGGGCGAAGAAATAAAAAATGCCCGCCAAAAACAGAAGCAAGCCAGGGATGCCCTGCTCGGCAGTAATCATAAGGAAATAGTTGTGTGTGGTGCTGCGCTCGGGATTGTCGCTCACGTAGGTGCGAAAAGCCTCTACCGAGTGCGAAAAATAGGTGGGATAAAAGCTATCGGGCCCGGAGCCCAGCAGGGGGTGCTCGGCAATCATGCGCTTGGCAGCCACCCAGCGGTATACGCGCTCCATGCCGCTCACATCTCGCCCGCTAATCGTAGCCTCCAGGTGCTGGTCCAGCCGGTCGTGCATCACGGTTGTTTTGTACTCCGGGGCCAGCTGCAGGTAGTAGTTATCCTGTAGTAGCCACCCAATAAGGACCAGAAGCCCAACAAACAGTACAGGCAGCAGGCGGCCAATCCACCCACGGTGCACCAGCAGCGCCACCACTGGCAGCAGCAGGATGCTGAGCCAGCTGGCACGGGTGTAGCTAAAGAACGTGGCTGCCAGGGCTGCCAGCAGCAGCAGGCTGCCGCGCACCCCCACCCCACCCCGCTGCCGCTGCCAGCTGCGCAGGCACCAGGCCATGGGCACTAGCAGCGCTGCCCCGCAGCCATACAGCACATGGTTGTGGTAGAAGGGCACAACCGCCGGATTGATCTCCTCCCAGGCAAAGCCGTGCAGCCCATGCCGCACCGTTACATACACCATGACCGCCAGCATGCCCATTCCGTAGAGCACCCACATATTGCGGTAGTGTGCCTGCCGCTGCAGGTACAGGTAGGGCAGCCCTACACAGGCCAGCAGGAACCACAGCTTCTGGATCAGGTACTTTATGCTGGCCATGGGGCTCTCGCTCACCACGGTGCTAGCCATGGCCCAGCCAAATTGCAGCAGGAGGATAAACACCAGCGGATGATACCAGAAGCTGCTGCGCAACCCGCGCCCGGCCAGCGTGAGCAGCAGCACCAGGGCGGATAGGACCAGCAGCAGGAGTTCTACTGGCAGGTCTATCATCAGCTGCTTGCCATCCAGCGGATACTCCATAGAAAATGGAATGCTCAGGCAGAGCAACAGCAAGAGCAGCCCATAGTCTGCCAGCATGGCTAAACTCAAAATAATTGCTAAGGGTACCGCCAAAAAAACTGCCTTCTCGGTAGAGATTGCCCCAAAAAGGCTAAGGCACCAGATGCAAGCAAGAAGATAGGATAAACTTCTTCTTGTAACCAGTGGCCGTAGCGAATCAAAATTCATAAAGTGGCCGTATTCAGGGACCCACCATAGTAGGTAAACCCCCAAGCCACCAGAAACATTAAAATAAATGTACCCAGTGTAGCTCCCAGAATGATCATCAATCGATCGGGACCGTACTTACGCTGAGGGGCTACACCCGGCTGTACTACGTAAGAGGCACTTGCTTGAGAATCTATCAATGCTTGAATTTCGCTTAGTCTTCGCTTATTCTGGATTAGATCCACATTCAGGCTAAGCAATTGGTTGTTCAAATCACGTATGCCAAGTGCTTCTGCCTGGCTACGCGCGCCTACTATGCTGTAGCGTGTGAACACTGCATGCGGGTTTCTTTCTACCAAACCAGAAAGCGCAAGTGTAAGACTATCGATCTCTCTACTCAGCGCAACCACGGATCGCATGTAGCCCTTTCGTCTTTCCTGATTTTCCTCTCTGCTAATCTTTTGATAGGCAGCATCTGCAAAGGCTGCATGTGTATTTACGACAGTGGCAGCCATCTGTGGGTCTTTGTCAACGACAGATATTTCTACCGCAGTGGATTCTACTTCGGCAACACTTACTTTCTTATCCCATTCCTCCCGCAGCTCTTCCTGATAGCCAAGCTCTGTAGTATCAATCTCCCAATGTAATTTTAAATTCAAGGCATTCATTGTCATGATTATAGTCTCATTGCTCAGGGCTACATCGTGTAGCTGTGCAACATGTGATTCATCACCAAAAACATCATATATCCGACCCTCCTCCTCTTCAGAAAAAATAGTTGAGCTCTCGTTAGATCTTGTATTATATGGGATGATAATGGTTGAAGCTATATAGTAGTCATCAACCAAATAGACTGCGATAGTTGCCAGTATGGATGCGGCAATTGTAACTAAAAAAATCCATATCCGCCAAAGTCGGAAAATTCTAAGAGCAAACAAAAAAGGATGATTCTCTACTACCATAAATTTGTAAAAAAGAAGCAAAAAATCTAAACACCCGTCCTATTCACTGTAGGCAGATTCGCGCATCTTAAGCTGAATATCTACACGAACCAGCATTCCTATGAGTAAATAATACAAAATCCCAATCTTATTGTTTTCTACTAGATCATTCAGAAATTGATGCGATATAAATACAACCATAAGCATAATCATAGCAAATAGCAGTGTCCTATAGAAAGGCTCTTTTGCACGTAGATATAGCCTATAGCTACGGTAGAAAAAGTACAGTAAGCCAATCAGAAAGAGTAGTAAGGCGGGAATACCTTGCTCTGCTGTCAGCATCAAAAAGTAGTTGTGGGTGGTGCTGCGTTCCGGATTGTCGCTCACATAGGTACGAAAGGTCTCTACCGAGCGGGAAAAGTAGGTGGGATAAAAACTATCTGGGCCAGAACCTAACAGGGGTCTCTCCTCAATCATTCGCTTAGCAGCAACCCATCTATAAATGCGTTCCATCCCGCTCAGATCCTTACCACTCATAGTGGCCTCCAAGTGCTGATCCAGGTCCCAGTGCATCACGGTTTTGTCAAAGTCTGGGGCATACTCTAAATACTGATTGTCCCGCAGCAGCCAAACGACAAGCACGACAACAAAAACCAGAACAAAGGCGAGCATATGTACAAAAAGCCGGGTGCGTACTAGCAGAACCACGGCTAGCATCAAGAAGAGGCTAAGCCAGCTGGCACGGGTGTAGCTAAAAAGTGTAGCTAGCAGGGCCATGGATAACAATATAATCGGGAAGATTGTCTTTTCACCTTGCTGGCGACGCCACAAAAGGAGAGCCCAAGCTATTGGTACCAGCATGGCAGCTGCGCAGCCGTAGAGGACATGGTTTATGTAGAAGGGACGTACATGTATATTAATGTCATCGCCCCATGCAAAGCCCGCCATTCCATGACGAATAGTGCTAAGAACCAAAACAATAAGCAGTCCCAGCGCGTAGGTAGCCCACAGGCTCTTGTAGCGCCCTGGTTCCCTCAGATATAGATAAGGAAGTCCTACACACGCAAGTATGAACCAGCCCTTTTGAATCAGATACTTCAAGCTTGCGCCAGGCAAATCGCTGCCCATAGTGCTGGCTATAGACCAGATGAGCTGAAGTAGAATGATGAGAACGAGCGGATGAGACCAAAAGTCAACCTTTAGGCCGCGTCTAGCGAGGCTAATCGCGACTACCATTGCAGATAACATGAGAAGCAATGGCTCCACCGGAACATCCAGCATCAGCTCATTGCCCACTAGCGGTACCTCAATAGAGAAGGGAATGCTAAAAAAAAGGAGCAATAAAACCAGTCTATAATCAGCCAGGAGAAGCAACGTAAGCATGCTGCCCAAAGGCAAGACTAACAGCAAAGACTCCTTAAGTAGAATAGCTAGAAACAAACCGACTAACCATAAACCCGTAACCATCCACATCAGGTTACGTTTGGCCGTCTGAAAAGCACTTGGTAGAAGCCTCATGCCCCAGGCTGGATCACTAAGCGCCGGTAATAGTACTTGCCGCAGGCTATAAGAAGCATAAGAAAGAATGTGGCAGCAGTAGCGCCCAGAATAATCAGGGTACGCTGCGGGCCGTATTTTATCTCTGCTTTCTCCCCTGGCTGAACCACTAGCACACTGCGTATATCGCCTTTAATAGCAGCTTCCACCTCATTGGTTCGGCGTATATTTTCGGCCAGACTAGTATTCAATACGCCCAACTGGGTAACCAAAGCAAAAATACGCACGGCATCCTTGGAGCTCCCAGCACCCACTACCCCAAACTCTTGTACCTGGGCTCGAGGGTTTCGTTCCAGGACTACGTCTAGTATTTTAGTGAGGCTATCTAACTCTTTGCGGAGACCGAGCACATTTTTCTTATAAATTGAAAGTTCCTTATAGTTATTTTTTTCAATTCCTTCCTTGAAAGCCCGATCAATAAACCACGCATGTGTATTCACGATCTTGGCCGCCATTTCAGGATCCTCGTCTTCTGCAAGAATTTCTAAAGCACCGTAATCATCGCGACGAATGGTTACATGCTTGTCCCATTTTTTATAAAGCTTGTCCTGGCTATTTTCTTTGCCCTCTAGCTCCCAGTGCGACATCAGCTTTAGTTCCTTCACCGTGCGGTCTATGGTCTTTCTACTCATGCCCAGACTCACTATCCGATCTACATCTGCTTTCTCACCAAACACATCATAAACCGCTTCGTCAAAAAAGAGTGTACGTGGGTCGCTTGTCTTTGGGCTATAAGGAAACAGTACTAACCTAGAGCGGTAATAATCATTGACGAGCAATACAACAACAGTAGCTACAATGGCGCTTAAAAGGGTGATGCCTAGGATCCACCTACGCCCTTGCCTAAAGGCATCGATGACAAACAGCAGACTAATTTCGGGTTTTGACATGGCGGCAAAGATAAGGAGTCAATTTTTAACGAGGCCATTGGCTGAACAGATTACCGTAAAAGCCGTGTTTTTTTTTCAACGTAGCTGGCTAATTTCTAGTTTAGCGGGCTGAATATGAGCGTCAGATCCTCACTACTAGGTAACATTGGCATCATTGTGGTGCTGAATCTGCTAACCAAGCCGATATGGGTGGTTACCGAGAACCTGGTGCAGAATGCCCTGGGGCATACGGTGTGGGGGGGCTACGGGGCCATCCTGGGTTTTACCCTGATCGTGGGGGCGCTGGCAGAGCTGGGGGTAAACCAGTACTGCACCAAGACCCTGAGTCATCAGCCCGAGAAGTATGAGCGTCTATTCCCCTATTTCTGGGGCATAAAGCTTGTCACGGGATTGCTGTACTTTACCCTGCTGCTGGGTTTGGGGTGGGCATTGGGCTATACGCAACAGATCGGCCTGCTACTTGGCATAGGGTTTGCCCAGTGGATCATAGGGCTAGTGGCGTTCTTTCGCGCGCTCATGCAGGCACGGCACGACTTCAAGCTGGATGCGCTGGCAGGGGTATTAGACAAGACACTCTTACTATTGCCGGTTTTATTCCTGCTAGCGGTTGGGATAAGTATTCATAGCTTCATAGCAGCCGTACTAGGTACCAGTCTTTTTAGCTTGGTTCTTTTTGGTGGCTGGGCACTGCGCCGCTATGGCTGGGTGCGGCCCCGCCTGAGCCTGCCCCAGCTGCGCAGCATACTTGGGCGTAGCAGCCACTTTGCCCTCATCTTCCTGCTCTTCATGAGCCTGGAGCGCCTGAACCTGGTACTCGTAGAGCGCTGGGCAGGCGAGGAGGCCAACGGGCTGTACCAGGGTGCCTACCGCTTCTTCAGCATGTTTCAGATGTACCTGTGGACCGTGCTGCCCATCTTCTACGCCAAGTTTGCCCGAAACCACCTGGATGCAGCCCCCGAGCAGCAGCGCCTTTTCAATACCGGCCAGGGCGTGGTGGCCGTGCCCATGCTGTGGATCTTCCTGGTGCTGTGGCACGACAATGTCTTCCTCTTCGGCCTATTCAAAAACAGCAGCCCCGAACAGATCGGCCTAATGGCCGAAACCCTGCGGGTAATGTCTCTGGCCCTGCTTTTCAATTCGGTCTTCAACATATATAGCACCTATCTGACGGCATCGGGCCGGGAAAGGTACGTAAACCTGCTGCTGATACTGGCCATTCTTGTGGATGTGGTCGTGCTGCGTAGCTATGTAGGCGAGCTGGGGCCCGTGGCCGGTGCCTATGGGCTGGTGGCCGCCTTTGCCGTACTCTCGGTAGGCTTTGTGTACAGCCTGTGGCGTACCACCGTGCTCCGTCCGCCCCTGCTCCTGCTCCTGAAATTGCTGCTTGTGCTGGCACTGGGCCAGGGCGTATTCATGCTGGGCAATGCGCTGGATTTTTCCTGGGTACTCGTTAGCCTGGCCGCCGGGCTGGTCATGCTCGGGCTTAGCCTTGCGCTCAGGGTTATCGAACTCCGACTCCGCACCTAGCGCATATCCCCCCCCTACGCATGGAAATAGCCGTCAATACACGCTTTCTGCTACCAGGACGGATAGAGGGCTTGGGCAGATTTTCGCACGAGGTGCTGCGGCGCATGGTGCAGCAGCAGCCCGATGTAGTGTTTCACTTCTTCTTCGACCGGCCCTACGATGCCGACTATCTGTATGGGCCCAATGTAGTGCCCCATGTGCTCAGCCCCCAGGCGCGCCACCCCCTGCTGTACTACCTGTTTTTCGAGCACGCCGTACGCCGAAAGCTCAGCAGGCTGAATCCGGCTGTATTCTTCAGCCCAGATGGGTATCTGAGCCTGGCCAGCCGCCTGCCGCAGGTGCCGGTGTTTCACGACCTGGCCTATATGCACTATCCCCAGTATGTGGGGCCGGCACACCGCTGGCACTACCGCCACTTCTTCCCCCGCTATGCACAGAAGGCTGCGCACATCCTTACCGTCAGCAGCTATTCCAAAGCCGACATCGTGCAGTACTTCCGGGTGCCCGAGTCGAAAGTAACCGTGTGCCACAACGGTGCCGGCGAGGTGTTTCGCCCCCTGGGCGAGGCCGAACGCGAAAAAGCCCGCGCGGCATTTGCCGAAGGCAAGCCTTACTTTCTGTACGTAGGCAGCATACACCCGCGCAAAAACCTGGAGAACCTGCTGCGAGCCTTCGAGCGCTTTAAGGAACAGACTGGCCACCCGGCCAAGCTGCTGCTGACCGGACGCAAAGCCTGGGATTTTGAGAACGTCATTCAGTTCTACACCCAGATGCGCCACCGGGACGATGTCTGCTTCACGGGCTATGTGGATGATGAAAGCCTGAATCAGCTACTGAATGGTGCCCTGGCACTGTGCTACGTAAGCCTGTTTGAGGGCTTTGGCCTACCTATCCTGGAGGCCTTCTGGGCCGAAACCGCTGTGCTGTGCAGCAACACGAGCAGCATGCCCGAGGTGGCAGGAGATGCCGCACTGCTGGCAGACCCCACCCTGCCCGAGCAGATAGCCCACCAAATGGAACAGCTGCTGGAGGCCGACCTGCGCCAGAGCCTGATTGCACGCGGACAGCAGCAGCGGCTACATTTCAGCTGGGATCAAACTGCACGTATCTGCTTCCATACCCTACAGCAGGTGGCCCGGTAGTAGTATATTTATCTCCCCTTACCCCCATCCCCCATGCAGGTTCCCTTTCACCGGCCCTGGCTCACGCACAACGAGGAGGAAGCCGTACTGCGCGTACTGCGCTCGGGCTGGCTGACCACCGGTGCCGAAACACAGGCCTTCGAGGAGGAGTTTGCCGCCTGGCAGGGCAGCGGAGAGGCCGTGGGTACCCTGAGCTGTACCACCGCCCTGGAAATCCTGCTGGCCAGCCTGCAGCTACCCCCAGGCAGCGAGGTCATTACCAGCAGCCTCACCTTTGCCAGCACAGCCCACGCCATTGTGCACCAGGGGCTAGTGCCGGTTTTTGCGGATGTGCTGCCCGGTACCCTGCTGCTAGACCCCGCATCTGTAGCACAGAAAATAGGCCCACGAACACGGGCACTGCTGCCCGTGCATGTGGGCGGCCATGCCTGCAATATGGAGGCCCTGGGTGAGCTAGCTGCCGATAGGCAGCTATACCTGGTAGAAGACTGTGCCCACGCACTGGAAGCACGCTGGCAGGGGCAGCCCCTGGGTAGCTTTGGCTATGGCGGGGCATTCAGCTTCTATGCCAATAAAAACATGACCACCGGCGAGGGCGGAATGGCCTGGGTGCAAGACCCAGCACTGGCAGCCCGGCTACGCCTGTGGCGAAACCATGGCCTGGACTACGATAGCTATGCACGCGACCGGCGGCCCGAGGGCCACTACCAGCAGTACGACATCCTGCTGCCCGGGTACAAGTACGCCATGTTCGACCTACAGGCGGCACTAGGCCGTGTGCAGCTGCGCCGCGTGACCCACATGCACCACAGGCGGCAGCTGCTGGCAGCGCGCTACCAGGCCGGGCTGGCACCCATAGCCACACTGGCACAGCCCCTGCTGCCAGATCCACGCTGCCAGTCGGCCTGGCATCTCTTTGTACTACGGCTAAACAGCGAGGCACTAACGGCCAGCCGAGACCAGATTGTAGCCGCCATACGGCAGGCAGGGGTGGGCCTTAGCATCCACTTCAAGCCCGTGCACCGCTTCAGCTACTACCAGCAGCTAGGCTGGCTGCCCGGAGATGTACCACAGGCCGAGGCCATGCATGCATCGGTCTGCTCGCTGCCCCTGTTTCCGGCTATGACAGAGGCCGAGCAGGACTTTGTGATCCAAACCGTGACCCGCATCCTGAAGCAATATGCCCGCTAGGGCCCATCGGCAAACAATCGCCTATGCCCACACAGTTGAACAAAATGATCCGGAAACCCCTGGATGTGGCCCTCAATGAAGAACGAAACTGGTTCTTCTTTGTCCGGCGCATCCCCCTCACCCGCCTATTCAGGCAGATGGCACCCTCTATGCTGGTGATCGGCGCGTATACCTTTGGGATCATCTATCTACAGAATGCCTATATCCAGTTTCAGTTTACCATCAGCCCTACCGTACATAGCCTGTTGGGCATCACCCTGGGCCTGCTACTGGTCATCCGGACAAATACGGCCTACGACCGCTTCTGGGAAGGCCGGAAACTGGCGGGTGCACTGGTAAACGCCAGCCGGAACCTAGCGATGAAGCTAAGTGCCCTTGTGCCACAGGCCAGCGTGCAGGAGCGGCAGCAAGTGGCGGCACTTATCAGCAGCTTTGCCTACTGCCTGAAAGAGCACCTGCGCTATGGAACTAGCCTGGAGGAACTGACCGACCTGAGCGAACAGCAGCGGGCGGCCCTGCAGCAGCGCAGCCACCGCCCGAACCAGCTGGCACACTGGCTATACCAAGAGGTGTGGAAACTGCGGGCCGTGCACCTGCTTGAGACCGACCAAATGCTGATACTAGACAAGCAGCTGGAGCAGCTTACCGACATTACGGGAGGCTGCGAACGCATCCTGCATACGCCCCTGCCCGCTGCCTACAAGCTGCACCTGAAGATTTTCATCTTCCTCTACATCATTACGCTGCCTTTCAGCCTGATGAACGACCTGATCTATTTTACGGTACCCATTATCATGATCGTGTTTTATGCAATGGTAGGGCTGGAAATGATTGCTGAGGAAATAGAAAACCCCTTTGGAGCCGATGAGCACGACATCCCCATGGATGAGATCTGTGCGGATATCCGTACCGACGTACAGGAAATTCTCCTTCCGCAGCCCGGGCCAACCGATGACCCCCAGCCCGAAAAACCAGGCACCTGACCCCAACCACAAGAAGCTGGTGAAACGGAACCCCAACCTGGCCCGAAAGGCCAGCAAGGACCAAGGACGACGCAGGAAACCCTAACCTGGCCACAGCAGAACACCCAGCCACAGCTGGCACCACCGGGTGGAAAAGCACCGCAACAGGCCCGGGGAAAAAGCCTGGCCGCAAGGATGCTGGCGCAAGCCACAGGCTACAGAATGGCAAGCTAGATAGCCAACCAGCCCTCGGGCTTGGCAATCAGGCGGGCATTGATGTAGGCCTGCTCAAACGTAAGGATTGTACGGGCAGTATAGCCGTCCTCGCTCCTTAGCCGGTCCAGAATAAGCGCATAGCCAATTCGGCTGCGCGGAGAGATCATGAGCGGCAGCAGCAGCTGCAGGCGGCTCTCCTCCATGTAGTACATGGGCACGGCATAGCGATAGTTTCGGTGCAGGTGCTTGATAGCGAGCGATATGGCCCCCTGCAGCAGGATGCTACGTGTCTCGGGGGGTAGCTCCTGCAGCACATCGGGCAGCCGCTCGGGATATTCGTTGAAATGCGCGAGATTAAACGATACCGGCAGGTAGGGGTCCATTACCAGGCTGGGGTAGTCGCCATCTACAAAGTCTGCCATGGGGGGCACTTCATTGTTGAATGCCTGAGCCGCAATCTCGCGAAAACGGGGCATGCTGTAGGTGCCTGTACCAATACAGAACCAAGGAGAGCGTGCAATGGGGTTGGTATTGCGCTCGAAGAAGAACATGAGCTCCTCGCCCGTGTTGCGATCCAGCAGGCCTGTGTTAAACACACAGAAGTCGTTCTCCTCGCCCTTGTAATTAACCGCACGACCCTGATACAGGTAATACTCCTGGTCTTCCATCAGTTTCAGAAAGCTGAACTTGATGAAGTTGTTCAGAATTTCGTACTGGTCTCTCGGCCTGTTCGGAAAGTCCCACTTTTCAAACTGGGCTTGATTGGCCAGTATCCTCAGGTAATGGTTAAAATCTGGCTTTCCCTCCGGCCCGCGGAAAAAGGCAAAGTCATACAGATTCATTCCCTCTATTTCGCCACTACTCCAGGGTTCGCTTGACCTCCTTAGTGGTGTAACATTCGATGTTGTCTCCAACCTTTATATCGTTAAAGTTCTCTATTGATATTCCACATTCGTAGCCCTCTGCCACTTCCTTCACATCATCTTTGAAGCGCTTGAGTGCCAATATCTTCCCGTTGTACACCACTACGCCGTCCCGGATCAGGCGTACCAGATTATTGCGGGCTATGGTGCCATCTATTACCATACAGCCGGCCACGGCACCCACCTTGGAGATTCTGAATACATCCCGCACTTCCGCGGTTCCGGTTACCTGCTCTTCTATATCCGGGCTTAGCAGGCCCTCCATTGCATCTCGTATCTCATTGATAGCGTTGTAGATAACGCTGTAGAGGCGGATATCGATTTTCTCCTGGGCGGCCACCTTTCGTGCAGCGGCACTGGGGCGCACCTGGAAGCCGATAATCATGGCATTGGAGGCCGAGGCCAGCAGTACGTCGCTTTCGGTGATTTGGCCCACGCCTTTCATCACGATATTGACCGCTACTTCGTCTGTGCTCAGCTTGATCAGCGAGTCGGCCAGTGCTTCTACAGAGCCATCCACGTCGCCTTTTACAATCAGGTTTAGCTCTTTGAAGTCTCCTACGGCTGCCCGGCGCGCTATTTCCTCCAGGGTTACGTGCTTGGTCATGCGGATGCTCTGCTCGCGGCTCAGGCGCGCACGCTTGCCAGCCAGCTCACGGGCATCTCGGTCCGTTTCCATTACCTGAAACTTGTCTCCTGCCTGGGGCACCCCATCCAAGCCCAGTATCTGCACAGGCTTGCTGGGCCCGGCCTCTCCCACCTTGTGCTCGCGCTCGTCCAGCATGGCCTTTACACGTCCATAGTACTGGTTTGCCACGATTACATCCCCTATACGCAGGGTACCGGTCTGCACCAGGATGGTGGTTACCACACCGCGGCCCTTGTCCAGCTGTGCCTCTATCACCGTGCCCCGTGCGGGCCGGTCCGGGTTGGCCTTCAGCTCCAGCATGTCTGCCTCCAGCAGCACTTTTTCCAGCAGCTCCTCTACACCCGTGCCTTTTTTGGCCGATATCTCCTGGCACTGGTACTTGCCGCCCCAGTCCTCTACCAGCAGGTTCATTTCGGCCAGCTGGCTGCGTATCTTCTCGGGCTCTGCACCGGGCTTATCCACTTTATTTATAGCAAATACCATCGGCACCCCTGCTGCCTGTGCGTGGTTGATGGCCTCGCGGGTTTGGGGCATCACTTGGTCGTCTGCGGCTATGATGATGATGGCAATATCCGTAACCTGTGCACCCCGTGCACGCATGGCCGTAAAGGCCTCGTGGCCGGGTGTATCCAGGAAGGTGATGGAGCGTCCATCTGGCCGGGTTACCTCATAGGCACCTATGTGCTGGGTAATGCCACCGGCCTCTCCGGCTATTACATTTGCCTTGCGTATGTAGTCCAGCAGCGAGGTTTTGCCATGGTCTACGTGTCCCATCACGGTGATGATGGGCGAGCGCTCCAGCAGGGTTTCGGGGTCGTCCTCTGCGGCATCCTCCACATCCAGGGCTTCGTCTGCCGAGATGAAGTTTACGTGGAAGTCGAACTCATCTGCCAGCAGCAGGATCACGTCTTTGTCCAGCCGCTGGTTGATGGAGACGAACAGGCCTGCCTCCAGGCACTTGGCTATCACCTGGTTTACGCTTACGTCCATCAGGCTGGCCAGCTCATTGGCGGTGAGGAACTCGGTTACCTCCAGCACATTTGCGCTGTCCATTATCTCCATCTCGCGCTGCTCCCGCTGCAGGGCACGCTTGTCGCGCTTGTCGCGGCGGGCTATCTGGCGCTTGCGGCCTGTACCCCGGCCCAGCTGGGCCATGGTGTTGCGTATGTTGGACTGTACATCCTTGCCGGAAACTTCTTCGCGGCGTGGGGCCGTGCCACGGCTTCCGCCCTGGCCAGCGCCGGATCCGCCGCCGGGGCCACTGCCTGGGCCTGTGGGCTTGCGGGTGCGCTTCCGCTTCCGCTTGCTTGCGTCATCTGCCTTGTCCGCAGCAGCCTTGTCTGGTGCCTTTTCCTCTTTGGTGGTGTAGATGGCTTCTTTCTTGCGGGGCCGGTCTGTGGGCAGCTCTATCTTGCCCATCACCTTCAGGCCCTGTAGCTTGGGGGCATGGTCCTTGGCGCGTATGGTCTCTGCCACCTCGGCTTCGGCTGGCTTCTCGGCCTCCATGGCCGGTGCTGTGGCCATGTCTTCTTGCACAGCTCGCACAGGCTCCGTAGCCTGGGGCACTTCTGGCGTGGGCTGCGTAGCCGGCAGCTCTACTGGGGCTTCCGTCTTTGCACCTTTTGCCTCTACCGGCTCCGGCTTGGCAGGCTTTTTCTTTTTGTCGAACTGCGACAAGTCGATCTTCCCTACCACCTTCAGGCCGGGCTTTTCCGGTTCTGCCGGCTCCACTGGTACTTCTGTGGGTGTCTCGGCCTTTTCGGTGTTGGGCGCTTCCACCTCCACAGCCTTGGCTACCTGTGGGGCTACGCGCTCGGCAGGCTCCTCCTTTGCTGTTTCGCGCACCGTGGTTAGCACATTGGTGCGCAGCTGGGCGGCAGTTAGTATTTCCTGCTCCTTCTCGGGCTCTTGCTCCACACCCTCTTCGGGCAGAGCTGCCTTTTGGTCTCGCTGGAACTCGCGGATCTGCTCCACGCGCTCCTTCAGCTTTTTCTCTGACCCGAACTGGTTGAGCAGGGTTTCGTATATGTCAGCGGAAATCTTCTCGTTGGGATCGTTGGAGATGCTGTGGCCCTTGGCATTGAGAAAGTCTACCAGGGTGTTGCTCCCAACGTTTAACTCTTTGGCTACCTTAAACAGGCGATATGTTTTCTTTTCTACTGACATATATTGGCAAAGATAGTGCCTTAATCTTCAAATTCTTGCTGCAGGATTCGCTTTAATTCCACAATCACCTCGGCCTCCAGGTCTGTACGGCGCTCCAGTACTTCATTTTCCAGGCGCAGTACGTCTCGTGCCGAGTCGCAGCCAATGGCCTTGAGGGCATCCAGGATCCAGGGATCTATCTCGTCGGAAAATTCGTCCAGTTCCACATCCTCCTCTTCAGCCGGGTCGGCCTCGCGGAATATATCCAGCTCATAACCAGTTAGTTTGCTGGCCAATTTTACGTTTTGCCCGCCCTTGCCTATTGCCAGGCTTACCTGGTCTGCCTTTAGGTATACACTGGCCTGCTTTATGCTATCGTCCAGCACGATATTCGAAATTTTGGCTGGGCTTAGCGCACGGGTGATGTAGAGCTGTGCATTGTTGCTGAAGTTGATCACGTCGATGTTTTCATTCCGCAGCTCGCGCACAATGCCGTGTATCCGGCTGCCCCGCATGCCCACGCAGGCTCCCACGGGGTCTATGCGCTCATCATAGCTCTCTACGGCTACTTTGGCCCGCTCGCCGGGGTCGCGTACGATGCCCTTGATGTTGATAAGGCCGTCGTATATCTCGGGCACTTCCATCTCGAACAGGCGCTCGAGGAAGGTGGGCGAGGCACGGCTGATGATGACGCGGGGGGTGCCGTTTCGGCTCACCACATCCAGAATAACGGCGCGTATGGTGTCGCCCTTTTTGTATCGGTCTTTTGGGATCTGCTCGGCCTTGGGCAAGATAAGCTCATTGTCCTCGTGGATCACCAGGATTTCATTGCGCCATATCTGGTACACCTCGCCCACCACAATTTCGCCGATCAGCTCCTGGTAGTGGCTGGTTATCAGGCTTTTCTCCAGCTCCTTTATCTTCTGGGCCAGCAGCTGCTTTGCGCTGAGGATGGTGCGTAGGCCGAATTCGGCCAGGCTTACCACCTCGGCTACCTCGTCTCCCACCTCGTAGTCCTCGTCTATGGCCAGGGCTTCGCTCAGGGTAATCTGCGTGTTTTCGTCTTCGATGTCCGTGTCTTCCACAATCAGGCGCTCGCGAAATACCTGGATGTCTCCTTTGTCCACGTTCACGATGAGGTTGAAGTTCTCATCGGTGCCATACTTTCGGCGGATCATGGCACGGATTACCTCCTCCAGCACGCTCATCAGCGTAGCGCGGTCTATGTTCTTGAAGCGCGAGAACTCGCCCAGGCTCTCTACCAGGTCGCTTCTCTGATCTACAACGGGCGTTTTGGTGTTCTTAGCCATAAGAAAAATCTATGGAGTATAGTCGATGATTACTTTGGTTTCTTCCAGTTCGTCCAGGGCCAGTGTGCGGGGGGTTAGGCTGGGTGGATGCGGAGACTTGGGGTTGTACTTGGTTACCACACCCAGCTCCAGCTTATCTGTGCTTACCTGCAGCAGCTCGCCCTGTAGGCTTTGGCCGTCTTTCAGGCGAATCTTTACTTTTCGGCCCACATTCTTTGTATACTGGCGGTGCAGCCGCAGGGGCTCTCCCACACCGGGGCTGGCTACTTCCAGGGCTGCATCATAGGCATCGCCCATGTGTGCCTCCAGGGCTGCGCTCAGGGCCCGGTTCAGGTCCATACACTGCCCCAGGGTAATGCCGGGGTCGGTATCTACCACCAGCCGGATCGTTCCGCCATTTTCGCCCACCAGAGACACGACAAAGGCCTCCGGCAGTATCTGCGGTACCAGTTGGCGTATATGTGTGTGCAGGGCAGACATGATGGGCGAACTAAACGACCTGATAGCGGCGGGTACAGGGGCTGTTTTGAGCAAAAAAAGGAAGACGAAAAACAAGTGTGCGGCTGTGTAGATATGCAAAAAGAGGAGCTTTGGGCCCCCCTTTCGCTTCTTTACAGCCCACAAATGTAAGACATTTTTTGGGAAAACCAAAACACCCGCTATTCGGAGTGAATGCGCTGCAGGCGCACCACGTTTTCTACATGGGTAGTGTGGGGAAAGAGGTCGACCGGCTGCACGTAGTCTATGCGGTAGGCATGGGCCAGCAGGGCCAGGTCGCGGGCCTGGGTTCCGGGGTTGCAGCTCACGTAGAGGATGGTAGGGGGGGCCAGGGCCAGCAGGGCCTTGCACACCTTGGCATCCATGCCTGCCCGGGGTGGGTCGGCTATCACCACCTGGGGTTTGCCGTGCTGCTGCACAAAGCCTTCGTTCAGCACCTGGGCCATGTCTCCGGCCACAAAGGTGAAGCCCGACAGGCCGTTCAGCCTTACGTTCTCGCGCGCGTTGGCCACGGCCTCTTCTATGTACTCCACGCCCACTATCTTCTCGGCCTTGCTGCTTACGTAGATGCCAATGCTGCCGGCACCGCAGTACAGGTCGTACACCAGCGGGCTGTGTTCGGGCATCAGGTCATACACCAGCTGGTACAGCCGCTCGGCCTGGGCCGTGTTGGTCTGGAAAAAACTCTTGGGCCCGATGCGGAAGCGATAACGACCCAGCTGTTCCTCTATATAGGCCGGGCCGTGCACTGTGATGGGTACAAGGTCGTGGTAGCTGTCGTTCAGCTTGGTGTTAATCAGGTAGCCCAGGCTGGTAATCTGCGGAAACTCCGCCTGCAGGGCCTCCATCAGTCCATCCAGAAACGGGCCGGTTTCGGTAAGTAGCAGCATCACCATCAGCTGGCCCAGGCTGCTGCTGCGGATCAGCAGGTTGCGCAGTAGGCCTGTGTGGGCTTTTGGGCTGTAGTAGGGTGCCCCCTGCGCCTGTGCATAGCGGTGCACAAAGTTCCGGATGGCGTTGCCAGGCTCGGGCTGCAGGTGGCAGTGGTCAATGTGCACTACTTTTTCGAACACGCCGGGTACATGAAAGCCCAGCGCCCCATGCTGCTCAAACACCTGGCCACTGTCCACCTCGGCCTGCGTGAGCCAGCGCCTGCTGGCAAAGCTGTATTCCAGCTTGTTTCGGTAGCCATACAGCTGCTCGGCAGCCAATATGGGCTGCATGGGGGGCAGGCTTAGCCCCCCTATTCGGCTAAGGGCCTCGTGCACCCACTGCTGCTTGTGGTGCGCCTGGGTGGCATAGGCCACATGCTGCCACTTGCAGCCCCCACACACCTGAAAGTGCTGGCACACGGGCTGGGTGCGGTGCGGCGAGGGCTGCACAAAGGTGGCTATGCGGGCCTGCCACTGCTTTCGGCGCTTGCCCAGCACCTCTAGCCGCAGGTGGTCTCCCGGTACCCCCTGCTCTACAAAATACACACGGCCGTCTACCTTGGCCACCCCCCGGCCGTCGGTGGCCAGGTCTACAATCTCCACAGGGTCTTCTAGCTGCTGCATCTGGCAAATATAGGGCTTGGCGGGGCTAAAAATTGGGCAAACGCAGTTCATCTCCCACAAGTGGTGTATCCGGGCGTACCAGCACCTAGGGCAAGGATCACCACATCGCGATAGGCTAACGGACGGCCCAAGTGCATAGCCCTGCACACCCACCGTGCCGACAATTGGGCTGGCTACCGGATCAGCGTAAGCGTACGGACCAGCTCGCGCGTGCCGGGCTACAGGCCGCTGAGGGCGGTGGGTGGCACTACCCGTGCGGGGATTTGCTGCTAACACGCCCGGCGGGCAAACCCAAACAGGCGTGCGCTACCCCTTTTCATCCAATAGTCGCCAAAACCGCTTCTCCAATGTGTCTGTCAGCCCAATTAAATAGCGCGTAAC
>JAJTIE010000011.1 GCA_021300195.1 Bacteroidota bacterium
ACCTCTACACCCACCTCGAAACCATGCAGCAGCACCTGGACCAGTGGCTAGAACACTACAACTATGAACGACCCCACAGAGGATATCGAAACAATGGACTGAGGCCAGCTGAAACAGTTCGAAAATTCAGCTCTCAAAATCAAAAAACATCAACCCAAAATGAAAGACATGAAGGCTAGTAGTACATCTAAGAAAACCTGCTAGTCAAGCCCCCTTCTTTATTTCGACTCTTTTTTGCCATTTAGGTAGTACCACATAGCTAGACAGGGCCGTGGCCCAGCCATAGAGATACCAGAATAATTCGAGCAACGGGAGTTTAAGTAGGCCGGGCCGGGTGCGCAGCTGCCTACTTGCCCGGGAGAGGCTGTGTATTTTCAGGCAGAGGGGCACTAGCCACAGCCAGGCATGTGCGGGGCTATAGGCTAGGTGGGCAGCACATGCCAGCGGCACCAGGCCCTGCAGGCCCAGGGCCAGCTGCCAGTGGCGCCGGTAGTGGCGCGCCGCAGTTAGGTGTCGCCGTTTCTGCTGCATCCATACCCGGGCGGTGTGGGGCAGTGGGCTGTGCGTGTAGGCATGGGGGCATGGCTGCACACGGACGGCCAGACCCCGCCGCCGGTGCTGGATAAACAGGTCGTCGTCGCCAGACAGGCAGTGCGCAAATGCCGCCCAGCTGTGCTCCGGATGCGCTGCCTTTCGGTAGGCCAGGTTTCTACCTACGGCCATGTAGGGGGTGCCCACCCCTGCCATGCCCAGCATGAGCCAGCTGGTGTGCAGGTGCTCGTAGGCCATCACATCTCCCCAGAACCCCTTGGGTGCCTGCAGGGCACCGTGCCCGATTACCACGTCGGCTCCGGCCAGCAGGGGCTGCTGCATTAGCTGCGCCCACTGGGGGCCAAAGGTGCAGTCGGCATCCGTCTGTAGCACCATACTGTGGCGGCACCGCTGCAGGCCCTGGTGTAGGGCCCACTTCTTGGGGCTCCAGCCTGTAGGGGTTTCGGCTATGCGCAGCTGCTGTACGCTATGTGTCTGTTTTGCCGCCCAGGCAGCCACTTGGGCGGGGCCCTCGTCCACACTGCGGTCGTCTACCAGCACAATCTCTAGGGCGGGGTGCTGCTGGGCGGCCAGGCAGGCCAGCAGGCGGGGCAGGGTGCTGGCCTCGTTGTGATAGGGGATCAGGATGCTAAGGGGGGGGGCAGGGGCAGTGGGCACAGCCGGGCATGGCCCGCGTAGCAGGCGCAGCCAGCCCAGGTGCACCCACAGGCACTGGCCCAGGTAGTAGGCCCACAGCACCCCGATGAAGCCGGGTGCCAGGGCCTGCAGCAGCTGTAGCTCATCGGTCAATTTCGCACAAAACAATATCGATGGAGCCGATGATGGCCACCAGGTCGGCCAGCAGCACGCCATGCGCCAGCTGGGGCAGTACGCTCAGGTTGCAGAAGCTGGGGCCGCGCGCCTTCACCCGCATCGGTATATCCTTTTTGGGCTGGGGGATGAAGTAGTAACCCAGCTCGCCCCGGGGGTTCTCGGCCCGCACGTAGTACTCCTGCTCGGGCCGTATTTTTTTGGGGCATAGGGCACGGGGGTCAAAGCTGGTCGGGCGGCCATCTTTCTGCAGCCGCTCGGCACACTGGCGGACGATCTTCAGGCTCTCGCCCATCTCGTCTACACGCACCTTGAATCGGTCCCAGCAGTCGCCCACGGCACCCATGGCACCCGTGCCGATCGGGATGTCAAATTCCAGCTCGGGGTACACACTGTAGCCATCTACGCGCCGCAGGTCATAGCGCAGGCCGCTGGCCCGCAGCATGGGGCCGGTTACGCCATAGTTGATGGCCACATCCAGGGGCAGCACACCCACGCGTGCCGTGCGCTGTACGAAGATGGGATTATCTGTTAGCAGGCCATTCAGCTCCTCTATCTTGGGGGCAAAGTAGGTGCAAAACTCCAGGCAGCGGGCCTCAAAGCCCGGCGGTAGGTCGTAGAACAGGCCGCCAATCCAGATGTAGTTGTACAGCATGCGGGCTCCACTCAGCCACTCCAGCAGGTTTAGTATATGTTCCCGGTCTCGAAAGCACCACAGAAAGGCCGTTATACTACCTATATCCAGCCCATAGGTGCCCAGGGCCAGCAGGTGGCTGGCTATGCGGTTCAGCTCGGCCACCAGCACGCGTATGTACTCCACGCGCCGGGGTATCTGGTCGTCTATCCCCAGCATGCGCTCCACCCCCATGGCCCAGGCATGCTCGCTGTTCATGGCCGCCAGGTAGTCCATCCGGTCTACATAGGGGATCATCTGCTCGTAGCTCAGGCGCTCGGCGTGTTTTTCAAAACAGCGGTGCATATAGCCCAGGTGGGGGATGCATTCCACAATCAGCTCACCCTCCATCACCAGCTCCAGCCGCAGTACCCCGTGGGTGCTGGGGTGCTGGGGGCCCATGTTCAGCACCATCTGGCCCGTAGGCAGGTCCTGTGCAGCCGCATTGGCTAGCTGGGCCTGCTGCGCTGCCCTGCCCTCGGCCAGGCTCACATAGTGTGTATAGCGCTGCTGCATGGCACAAAGGTAACAGGCTGCCGGATATGAGGCCCATCCGTGGCTAGCAACCACTGCGCACTGTGTAGCCGGGTGGGCATGCTGCCTTTATACAAAACTTAACCTGCCGGATAGCGGGCGATTGCGTAGTTTTGTGGGCCAGAAAGAAATCACCCTTTTCGGCACCCCAAACATCTCTCCCCAATAAAAAAATGGTTAACCTGGGTCGACACATCATTGTAGAATTTTACGGCTGCCCCGAGGAGCTGCTGAACGAGGTAACTTTTATCGAGCAATCCTTTGTAGACGCGGCAAAGTATGCCGATGCCACCGTTATCAACAGCACCTTCCACCACTTCAATCCCTATGGGGTGTCGGGCGTGGTGGTTATCCAGGAGAGTCACTTGGCCATCCACACCTGGCCAGAGTTTGGTTATGCGGCCATCGATGTATTTACCTGTGGCGACACGGTAGACCCCTGGCAGTGCTACCAGTACCTGTACAAAGCCCTGCAGGCGGGCCACGGATCGGCCATCGAGATGGGCCGAGGCCAGCTGGGCCTCATCAAGCCCGAGCTGAAGCAAAACGGGGGCGGTACGGCCAGCAAAGCCGAAGGGCACGACACCACCGTAGAAGAACTGAAGTTCCACCGAAACATCTGGTACACCGAGCGCAATGAGCTGATAGCCATGAGCCTGCGCCACACCGGCGACGTGCTGTTTCGAGACAAAAGCCCCTACCAAAAGGTAGAGGTGTATGACACCTACGCCTATGGCAAGCTGCTAACCCTGGATGGAAAGGTAATGACTACCGAGCAGGATGAGTATGTGTATCACGAAATGATGACCCACCCTGCCCTGCACACCCATGGTGCCGCGCGCCGCGTGCTGGTGATAGGGGGCGGCGATGGCGGCGTGGTGCGCGAGGTAATGCGCCACGAGGGGGTAGAACGCTGCGTGATGGTGGAGATAGACGGCATGGTGATAGAGGCCAGCAAGCAGCACCTGCCCACCATTGCATCGGCCTTTGACAACCCAAAGCTGGAGCTGCACGTGGCGGATGGCATAGCCTATGTGCAGGATGCCCCCGATGGGGCCTTTGACGTGGTGATTATAGACAGCACCGACCCGGAGGGGCCGGCAGAGGGGCTATTTTCCTACGACTTCTACCGCCAGGTACACCGCATACTGGCCCAGGGCGGCATCATGGTGGTACAGAGCGAAAGCCCACGGTACGAGGTGCAGACCTTCCGCGAGATTTATGCCTGCTTCCGCGAGATTTTCGGGCACGGAAACGTACACTGTGGCCTGATGAGCATCCCTACCTACCCCACCGGTACCTGGAGCTTTGCCCTGGTAGCCAAGGGCGGCCAGCACCCGGTACAGGATGTGGACACCGAACGGGCCGAGGCTTTCAGCCACAAGCACGGCCTGCGGTACTACAATGGCGACATGCACCGCGCTGCATTTGCGCTGCCAAACTATGTGAAAGACCTGCTGAAAGAGCCGGTAAAGCAATAGCCGCGCACGGATACAGGCCATAATCGCCCGTGTCCTTGCGAGTGCTATCCGCATTCAATTTTTCAACTTCCACTAAAGCACATAAAACCATGGTAGAAATGTATCAAGATGTAGCCGTGATCGGCGCTGGCACCATGGGCAATGGCATTGCCCACGTATTCGCACAGAGCGGCTACCACGTAAACCTGATAGACGTGAACACCGAGGCGCTGGACCGCGCCCTGGCCACCATAGCAGCTAACCTGGACCGCCAGATCAAGAAAGAGATCATTACCGCCGACCAGCGGAACCGCATCCTGAGCCGCATCAACCGCGTAGACAGCATAGCCCTGGGCGTGCAAGACCGGCAACTGGTGGTGGAGGCTGCCACAGAAAACAAAGACCTGAAGTTCAAGATCTTCCGCGAGATGGACCTGCACGCACCCAAGACCGCCATCCTGGCCAGCAACACCAGCTCTATCAGCATTACCGAGCTGGCAGCCGTTACGGCCCGCCCGGCACAGGTCATCGGCATGCACTTTATGAACCCGGTGCCCGTAATGAAGCTCGTGGAGATCATACGCGGATACGAGACCAGCGACGAGGTACTGAAAGACGTACTGGCTGTGGCCGAAGACCTGGGCAAGGAACCCCATGCCAGCCAAGACTATCCGGGCTTTGTGGCCAACCGCATCCTGATGCCCATGATCAACGAGGCGATATGGACCCTGCACGAGGGCGTGGCTACCCGCGAGGACATAGATGCCATTATGAAGCTGGGCATGAACCACCCGATGGGCCCACTTACCCTGGCCGACTTCATCGGCCTGGATGTGTGCCTGGCAATCCTGCGGGTGCTGCACGACGGCTTTGGCAACCCCAAGTACGCCCCCTGCCCCCTGCTGGTAAACATGGTGAATGCCGGCCACCTGGGCCGCAAGGCCGGACAGGGCTTCTACGATTATACCCCCAGGCAGGTGCCTGCCTAGCCCCCCCCAGGGCAGGCGCGGGATACGCAAGGACAGTGCCCCCCTCCAAACAAAGATTCGGCCTAACACAAAGCCATTCAGGCCGCAATGATTGCCCTGCACCGGGGCCTAATACATGGCCCGGATTTAGCTCATGCCGTACGGTAGATCCATACCTACTCATCTCGTGCGCTGCCTCCTGCTGCTTGCGGCTGCGGGTTCGCTCCGTGCACAGAGCCCTGCCATTCCGCTGGGCATCCCCTGGCAAGCAGGGCAGCCCGGGCATATCCACAGTGGGGCGGAGCGTGATGCCCAGCTACCAGGCAGAGGCGGGCTAGCGGAACTCGACTTCAGCTATTTTAGCCTGACCGTGCAGCCTGCCGACAGTGTATGGAGCCTTCAGCCGCATGCCAGCCTGCAGCCCATGGCCGCCACACCCCTGGCGCTTGCACTGGCGCGGCCTCTGTCCGCCCCGTATCAGATCGGCAGCGACAGTGCCTGGGCCCGCTTCTGCCTGGCCCATAGCCTAAGTCCGCCCATCCAGCCCGACTTTGCCCACCAGCAGGTGGTGATCGCTAGCACGCAGGCCGACTGCCAGGCGCGCTTTGCCCACTACTTCTACCAGGCCGATGGCGGGCCGCTCATCTGGCTGATGCTGGATAGCTATGGCGGCTGCCGCAGCCTTCGCACCCAGTCCTTCGCCTTCCTGCTACCCCGGGCGGCATATCCACCGCCCGGCCCCCTAAAGGTGCAACACCTGGGCAGACTGCCCCGCATGCCGCGCTAGCAGCTGGCAGGGCAGAGCTGGCCGCCCAGGCTCCGGCGGACTAGACGGATGCCTACAGCCAAATTTAAAGTCAATTTTCTTGAAAATTTAATTCTAGAAAAGGTCGATTCTGTCGATTAATTCCATGATTACTTCCGGGTAAGTGTCTACCTATCCGGTAAGTAAATTGCGGAATAAAAATCCGTTGCTGTACTTTGTCATAGGATAACAAAAACTAAAAATTCAAAACCATGAGTAAAGCGATTCTATCATTTATTCTGCTCTGGTGTCTATCCATGAACCAGGCACTTTTTTCGCAGCAGCATACCGGCTATGCGGGCAAGATCCTCATGATCGTATCAAACCCAACTGTGAGCAAGCAGACGGGATGGGCTGTTGGCGTATGGTATTCTGAGGTTACGCATCCCTACTGGGTGTTTAGCGAGGCCGGATACCAGGTAGACCTTGCCAGCCCGGAAGGCGGAAAGATTGAGTTTGATGGCTATAGCGATCCCGAGCACGAAAGCGGCTATGCAAAAGACGACTACGTGTCGCTCGGATTCAAGAAAGACAAGGACAAAATGGCCCTTACAGAGAACACCTTGAAACTGTCTTCTGTAAATCCAAATGATTACAAAGCCATTTTTGTATGCGGGGGGCAGGCACCCATGTATACGATGGTAAACAATGCCGAGCTTCATAAATTTTTTGCCAACTTCTACGAAACAGGCAAGCCTACAGCCGCCATTTGTCATGGAACATCCATCCTGCTGAACACCAAGCTCTCTAACGGAAAGTACCTGGTAGAGGGAAAAAGATGGACAGGATTTTCATCTTCGGAGGAACAGTATGTAGACAACTATGTGGGGATGAAGGTACAGCCATTCCGCATTGAAGACGAGGCTAGAAAAATCACAAACACGTTCTATACATCTGGCAAGCCGTTCGGTTCATTTGCCCTAGAGGATGGAAACCTGATAACGGGCCAGCAGCAAAATAGTGGCGTAGCGGCTGCTCGGCTGGTGCTGAAGCAGCTGGAAGCACAGAAGGAGCGGTATCCCACCATTGTGCTGGTGCATGGGGCATGGGCCGACGAGAGTGCTTGGGGATTTGTGCGAAGTAAACTGGCTGTAAATGCAAATGTAGAGGTAGTAAACCTGCCGGGGCATGGGGTAGACCTGACTCCCATCTCAAAAATAACCCTGAAGGATTATACCGACCGGGTGGAGCAGGAGATAAAGAAACACCCTGGGAAAGTAATCCTGGTAGGCCATAGCATGTCTGGCATGGTAGTAACGCAGGTGGCCGAGAACGTACCCGAAAAAATAGAAAAACTGGTGTATGTGGCAGCCTATCTGCCTCAAAACGGCCAATCGCTGATGGATCTGGCCCTGACAGATACCGAGACCATGCTAACAGAGGTGCAGCAGTACAACTCGGTAAAGGGAGAAGCTCGTATGGAGTATCAGCGCAAGGTAATTGTGCCTGCCATTTGTGCAGATTGCCCAGACTTTATGAAGGAAATCATCGTAAAATACTACTCAGAGGAGCCTTTAGCGCCCTTTCAGGAGAAAGTTGCGCTGAGCAAGGGGCGGTTTGGAAGCGTGCCCAAGTATTACATCTACGCCACAAAAGACCGGGCCGTGGGCTACCAGCTGCAAAAGAAGATGGTAGCGGCAAATGGCAGCATAAAACGAACCTACGAAATGCCTACTTCTCACCTACCCTTTGTGGTAAACCCCGATGAATTTGTACGTATCATTGGGGTCATACGGACCGAAAAAGTGAAGTAAGAGCTAGGTACGTCCCTGCGGGTAGCGGATACCGGACCCACAGGACGGCATTACGAAGAAGAGCGTTCCCGGAAATTTCCGGGGATCGTAAAGCGGGAAGGACACAGATCCGGCGGTTGGATTTGTGTCCTTTCCGCTTTCTTTTTTCCGGAGAAAAAAAGGGAATGACCTTAGGGCAAGTGTGTCTCCTACACCGCCCATGCGGAGCGATCCTAAATGCCTTGCGCCTTCAGTTCCTGCACGCGGGCAAATACTTCGGCTCGGCTAAGGGTAGCATAGCGGGCTGGCAGCAGTGCCCGACTGGTGCACTCCAGTATGGCGGCATACTCCATTAGCTCCACCTGCTCGGGGTACTCGGGCGGCACAAAGTCGGCCATGGCGGCGCGTATGTGGGCGGTGGTGGGCTGTGCCAGCCCCTCCTGCACCGCCCTAAACTTGGCGCGGGTGAGGCCAGCCTCCATATCGGCCCCACTACGCACAGGCAGCTGCTGGTAGAAGGCGTCTTCAAAGTCTGCCACGCCCACCCCCTCTATCCGGGTTTTTCGCAGCATTACGGCAAACAGTTCTTGCTTTTCGGCCACGGTGTCGGGGTAGAAAAGGGCCAGGTGCTCCTCGGCACGGCCCTGGCGCTTCAGGTCTACCGGCAGCAGGTCTGGCCGGGCCGTCAGCAGGAACCAGATGATCTTGCCGCGGTGCGCAGTCTGGCTCATAAAGCTGGCAATCATGCCAAACACGCGGCTACTCACCCCGCTATCCCCACTGGCACTGCGGTTTCCCAGGTAGGCATCGGCCTCGTCTATCATCACCGCGATGGGGCTCATGGCCCGCAGCAGTTTCAGCACTCGCTCCAGGTTGGCTTCCGTTACGCCCTGCCATTGGCTGCGGAAGTTCTGCAGCTGCACCATGGGCACGCCTATGTCGCTGGCAAAGCAGCTCACCAGATAGGTTTTGCCTGTGCCCACGGGCCCACTCACCAGGTAGCCCATGGGCAGCACGTCTGGGCGGCCCTGCTGTAGGGCTGTGGCCGCTGCCTGCAGCTGCTGCTTGGCGGCGGCGTGGCCGGCCACATCTGCCAGGCTATATTTCGTGTCCACAAAGCTCAGCAGGCCGCCTGCCTCGGCCTCTATCATGGCCTTCTTACGGGTCATCAGCTCGCTGTAGCCAAAACGCGCAGGCTGCTCGGCTATCTCCGCCACCAGGGTTTTCAGCTGCAGTCGGTTCAGCCCGGCTGTGTGCTGGGCAAATACCTCCAGGCTCATCTCCATCTTGCCAGGCAGGGCCGCATGGCGCTGTGCCAGGTGCTGCACAAAATGCAAGCGTTCGGCCTCGTCGGGCAGGGGTATTTCTATCTCGGCCGTGTGGGGGCTACGCACCAGCTGGGGGTGTAGGGCCTGCAGCTGGTCTACCAGCAGCACCGTAGTCATATCATGGTTCAGGAAAAGGCTCTCCTGTGCCCATTTCAGCAGATACACCAGCACAGCGCGGTCTTGGCTGCCGGTGCTGGTGGCGCTGGCTGCCGGTGCCAGCGTGTCGGCATACTCCAGGATGAGTGCTACCCGCTTGCCCTGCTGCAGCTGCAGGCGGATAAAGTTTTCCAGCAGGCCAAATGCAGCCTGGGGCTCTCGGGGTCGTGTTTTGGCATATTCGGTGCCAAACAGCTTATCCAGGTTCTCCAGGTAGCGGATGAAGCCCAGGGTCTGTTCGTCGCTGCCCAGGCGGATGCCGCTGGCGCGGTCGTAGGTTATCACCCAGTCGCGCTGCCGGAAGAGCACCTCGGCCAGGTAGGTACCCAAGCGCACATACTGGCTGCCGTGCGGCACATAGTCGGCCAGGTTTCCGTGCAGGATGAACTGGCTCAGCGTCTTGGTAAAATAAAGCCGAGAGAAGGTCTCCACCCAGGGGGGGAGCGTGGGGGTGGCAGCCGTGTCTTTCATAGCCGAAAAGATAGAGAAAAGCCGGCATGCGCCGTGCACCCGGCAGTGCCGCGCGGGCTTTGGCCATTGCAGTTGCTATCTTTGTAGCCTACTTTGGCTCCGTATGGCTGGCATTAGTGTTGTCATCATTACCAAAAACGAAGCGCACAACATTGGGCGCTGTATCCGCTCGGTACAGGGGGTGGCCGATGAGGTACTGGTGGGCGACAGCGGCAGCACCGACGATACCGTAGAAATTGCCACCCGCCTGGGTGCGCGGGTGCTGCCAGTAAGCTGGCAGGGCTATGCCGCCACAAAAAACGCCCTGAACGCTAAGGTGCAACACCCCTACATCCTGAGCCTGGATGCCGACGAGGCCCTATCCGATGCCCTGCGTGCCGAACTACTGGCCCTGAGGCCCCGGCTGGATGGGCATGCGGCCTATCGTATGCCCCGCCTTTCCAACTACTGTGGGCACTGGGTGCGGCACGCGGGCTGGTATCCCGATGCCAAGGTGCGCCTGTGGCCGGCTGGCCAGGCACACTGGATAGGGGCCTATGTGCACGAAACACTGGAAGTAAACGTGCCAGTGGCCGGCCTGCAGGCCGACCTGCTACACTACACCGCCCCCACTGCCGAGGCACACCGGCGCACCATCCGCACCTACTGTAGGCTGAAGGCCGAGCAGCTCATCGCCAAAGGAAAAACCCAGGGCCTGTGGCTGCGGCAGTGGCTGTCGCCCATAGCCCGCTTTGTGCGGATGTATGTGCTACAGCGGGGATTCATGGACGGGTGGGCGGGTTTTCAGCTATGCCGCCGCTCGGCCTGGGCAGCCTGGCTGAAGTACCGGCTGGCCCGGCAGCTGCTGCGCAGTGCGCCCAGCACCCACACAAGTAGCCCGGATAGATGAAAAAGATACTGCAAATAAACACCCAGCCAGGCTGGCGTGGGGGCGAACGACAGACGCTGTACACAGTGGCTGGCCTGCAGGCAGCCGGGCAGCCCACCGAGCTGCTGTGCCGGGCGGGCGGAGAGCTGGAGCGGCGGGCACAGGCCGAGGGACTGGTAACCCACGGGGTAAGCAGCCACTGGGGTGCCATGCGCTGGCTAATGCGCCACGGCCACGGCTATGGGCTGATCCATAGCCAGGCCTCCAAAGACCAGACAGCCAGCCTGCTGGCCTGGCCCCTGCACCGCAGGCCACTGGTGTACACCCGCCGGGTAGACTTTGTGCCCAAACCCGGCTTTAGCCGCTGGAAGTACCACCGCATGGACCGGGTGGTGGCCATTAGCCCGGCCATACAGCGCATTTTGCAGGGCATAGGCCTGGGCGATGTGCCGGTTATCCCCTCGGCGGTGCGCCCGGTGCAGCAGGATGCCAGCCGGGCCGCGCAGTATGTGGCCCAGCTGGGCTTTGGCGGGCGGCGCATACTAGGCACCACGGCAGCCCTGGTGCCACACAAGGATCCACTAACCGCCGTACGGGCCTTTTCCCGGCTGCACGCCCAGCTGCCAGATGTGGGCTTTCTGCACTTTGGCGAGGGGCCGCTCCGCCCGCAGGTGGAGGCCGAGATCCGGCGCCTGGGCCTGGAGGGGGCCTATCATCTGGGCGGATATGTGCGCCAGGTGGAGGACTTCTTCACTGTATTAGACGGCTTTGTGATGAGCTCGGTAGAGGAAGGGCTGGGCAGCAGCCTGCTCGATGCCTTTCTGTACCGCGTACCGGTGGTGGCCACGCGGGCCGGCGGGATGGAGGAGCTGGTGGCAGGGGTGGGCTACCAGGCGCCGGTGCAAGACCCCGATGCCCTGGCGGCTGCCATGCAGGCGCTACTAACGGATAGTGCCCAAACAGAGGAGTATGTGGCGGCTGCACAGGCACGTGTGCTGGCCCTACACAGTGTGGAGCAGGTAACCCGGCAGTACCTGGCACTGTACCGCACCCTGGTGTAGCGCGGCCCGGCCGGGGGGCTACAGGGCAAAACCAAGCTGGGGCAGTGCTTGCACAAATTTTTCGGCATAGGCCTGCCAGCTAAGGGCCTGCACAGCCTGTAGCCCCTGCTGCTGCCAGTGGCGATAGTCATCTGGCTCAGTAAGCAACCTGTTCAGCAGCTGTGCAAAGGCATCGGGGTCGGGCCTGGCAGGCAGGGGCAGCGCGGGTAGCAGGGCACTGGCCCCTACCTGTCGGCTGGTAATGACGGGCGTACCACAAGCCATGGCCTCGGCCACCACCATGCCAAACTCCTCATAGTAGGCCGTGTGTAGCATTACATCGGTGGCATAGTAGGCCTGCGCTACCTGCGCTAGCTGGCGGTGGTGCACATAGTCTAGCCCCCGTAGGTAGGGCCCGGGCTCATCCCTACCCACTATCAGTAACTGAACCGGAACAGCAAGCTGTGCTACGGTTTGCGCAAATTGGTCTAGCCCCCGTTTTCGGAAGCTGCCCGAGGTAATAAAGCCCACTACGAATTTGTCTGGCCTCAGTCCCATGGCCTGCTTCATGCCTGCTCGCTGGGCGGGTGCTGCGGGGCAAAAGCGCCGAAGGTCTATGCCGGGCATTAGCGTAAGGATGCGGGGCGGTGGGATGGCGTAGCGCTGCTGTAGCTCCTCGGCCATCATAGGGCTGTTGGCCACCACTAGTTTCCATTGCCCTTGGCACAGTATCTGCTCATGCAGCCGGCCATGGTCGCTATCCTCGCAGGTTGTAGTGCCATACAGGGCGGCATGTGTGGCCTTCACCATGTTATGCAAAAAGAGTACGTCCTGCACCATCAGGTCGCCGTGTCCGATTACCAGGTCGGCATTGGCCTGAGAGATGCGCCGCTGCACAGCGCGGTACCAGCCCTCACGGCTTTTGGTAAGGAGTGGAGATACACGTACGGGCTTTGCCCCCACGGCCCTTACAGCCTCAGAGTTTATGGTACGGCTCATCACAGTAGTCTTGTGTCCCCTGTTTACTAGTTCTTTGCTTAGTTGCAATACAATGTTGGAAGCACCGGTGCATCCGCGCAGGGTGCGTATGGACTGTAGTATGTGTGCCATCTTGGAAGGACGAAAACAAAGGGGATTAGGGTGCAGGCCGCAGGTAAAACACAAATCCATTCTGCTCATACAGCAGCTGTAGATGGGGGTACCAGTCGGCTATGTTTTGCTTTTTCTTGGCCTTGGCAATTACATACACCGGGCGGTCTACCTCCGGGCTGTTCAGCAGCCAGTCATCCAGGTAGCGCTTGTGGTGCTGGTGTCCGCTATCCTGCTGGGCATAGTAGCCTGCTGCGGTGGGCCGCTGCAGCTGGCCGTAGAAGTAGGGAGCATAGCTCTTGTGCCCAATGGTGGTGTAGTAGGCCCGCTCGTGGGCATGTGCCTTCAGGAAGTCGATGGCTGCGCCCTGGCTATAGCGCTCCACGCGTGGCACAATGTTTAGGCTTAGCCAGCTGAGGAAGAGGGTGCAGCCCAGCAGCAGCAGCAGGAAGCCCGGTAGGTACTGCTTGCGCTTCAGCCACCGCACCGTAAGGATCAGGGTGCCCAGCAGCAGCAGGCCGGGGGCCGCCTGCAGCACGCTCCAGTCTACCCTGGCCTGTAGGGTCTGCCGCGCAAAGGGGTCCTGCAGGAGGGGGGCAATGGCATCCAGATTCATGGCTACAAAGGGCAGCAGCAGCACCGGTAGGGCAATCAGCAAGCCCACGCCCAGCAGCAGGCCCGTTTGCCACCGCCGCCACCGCATGCGCCCCTCCAGGGTTTGGTACAGGGTGTAGGCACTCAGGAAGGTGAGGGGCAGGTAGCTCATGCTGCTGTAGTGGATGATCTTGGTCTTGACCAGGGAGAACAGGATGAGTACGACCCAGAAGAGGATGAGCATCCATTTCTTGAAGGTGCGCTGGTGCACCTCTGCCGCACAGTGGCAGCCAAAGCTGCGCAGGGCCAGGATGCTGGCAGGGAAGCAGAGAAAAAACACCATCACAAAGTGGTAGCCGGGGAAGCCCCCATGCCCCGCATCCTCGGTGCTAAGCAGGCGCACCTGGTAGACCATAAACTCGCGCACAAACCACCAGCCATTGTTCAGGATCTCCAGGCCATACCAGCCCAGGAGCACAACCACACAGGCCAGGCCCGCCACCGCCAGGTGCCAGGGGGGGATAAAGCCGCGCAGCTGCCGAAAATCGTAGCGCAACAGCAGGTTTAGCCTACCCTGCTGCAGCCACAGCGCCAGCTTCTGATTGCGCATTAGCCAGAAAGTGCCAATACCCATACCCAGGATAACCAGCGCCACCTGCCCCTTGGTAAGCACGGCCAAGCCCGCAAAGGCCCCACTCAGCGCCAGGTATACCAGCCGATGGTGCCGCAGCCGCGGCTGGGGATACTGCTTCAGCTTCCAGTAATGCAGGATAAAGTACCAGTAGGAAAGGAAGATAAAGAGATTGAATACGGGGTCGATAATACCACTCTTGAAGTAGAGGTGCGGAAAGAGGGCAGCCGTATAGCTGAGTGCCCAGAAGAGGCCAAACCGCCGATTGAAGATCAGGCTGCCCATGTTGTACACCACCACCAGGGTGGCTATGCCGGCCAGCGCATTGGGCAGGCGGGCGGCATATTCGCCCACGCCCAGTAGCCACATACTGAGGGCCTGTAGCCAGATGAAGAGCGGGGGTTTTTCCCAGAAAGGCTTGAAATCTATCTGCATCCGCAGCCAGTCTCCGCTCAGCAGCATCTCGCGCGCCGCCTCGGCAAAGTTGATCTCGTCCCAGTCAAACAGCGGAGCCAGACCCAAACCCGGCAGGAACAGCAACGCCCCCAACACGACCATGACCAGGGTGCCCCGGTTATGCAGCTTCTTTACGATCATAGCTTGGCTAATGTTAACCCGATTCGGCCCTATAAAGATACGCGCAAAAGGCTTGTGTGAACAAATCTGCCCGCAGCCGGGTTTGTACTATTGGCTGATAGCCCTAAATTATTGTCGCCTTAACATCCGGATAAAACCCGGTAGGCTTATTGGGCGTATGTTTTTGCTATATATGATATAGATAAACAATATGGAATCGAAAGTGCTCGTCTTAAACCAGGACTACCAGGCCATCAGCCTCTGTAGTGCGCAGCGGGCGTTTGTGCTGTGCTACCTGGAGAAGGCCGAAATGCTGGACGACTTTAAGCAGCTGAACATACGGAGTGTAAGCAGGCACTACCCGTATCCGGCTGTTATCCGGCTAAATCGTTTTGTACGCGTGCCCCACCGCAAGGTATCGCTCAGCCGGATCAATGTATTCCGGCGAGACAACTACGAGTGCCAATACTGTGGCAGCAGCAGGCAGCTTACCCTGGACCACGTGGTGCCCCGCAGCCAGGGGGGCAAAGACAGCTGGGAGAACCTGGTAACCGCCTGCCAGGACTGCAACACCAAAAAAGGCAACACCCCCCTGGAAAAAACAGGGATGAGCCTAAGAAACAAGCCATTCCGGCCCAGCTACATCATGTTCCTCAGCAACTTTACCAGCCGGGTGCACGATGCCTGGCGCCCCTACCTGATGCTGTAGAACGAAGCTATAGAACGAAAAAAAAAGTGCCAGCATTTTGTGGCTGGAAAAAAGTGTTAAATTTGAAGCCACATAAATATCAACGCAAAAATCATCATGGCGGAGATTGCAGAAAAAGTAAAAAACATCATCGTCGACAAACTAGGAGTTGACGGCAAAGAGGTAACAAACGAAGCCAGCTTCACCAACGACCTGGGCGCAGACAGCCTGGACACGGTAGAGCTGATCATGGAGTTTGAGAAAGAATTCAAAATCAGCATTCCGGACGAAGCCGCCGAGAAAATCATCACGGTGGGAGATGCGGTTTCCTACCTCGAGCAGAACGCCAAGTAAGCAGCGATGCGGGCATAACGCCCGCTGTAGCTGCGTACCAGTGGCAGGTATGCTTCTGTTTCTGTCGTCCCTCTTCCCTTTTTTATCAAAAACCCTTACTGGACTGTTATGACTGAAAGGCGTGTGGTTGTAACCGGAATGGGCGCTATTACGCCCATAGGCAATACGGTCCCCGCTTACTGGGAGTCGCTGCAGCAGGGAGTAAGCGGAGCTGATGCCATTACCCTGTTTGATGCCTCCAAGTTCAAGACGCAGTTTGCCTGCGAGGTCAAGGACTTTGATGCAAAGGACTACATACCGCGCCAGGAGGCGCGTAAGATGGACCGCTTCAGCCACTTTGCTGTAGTAGCGGCCGAGGAAGCCATACAGGACAGTGGGCTAGACTTCCAGCAGGAAGATCCCTATCGAACCGGCGTGGTAATCGGGAGCGGGATAGGCGGACTCGAAACTTTTCGGGATGAAGTGATGGGTTTTGGCTCCGGAGACGGCACCCCTCGCTTCAACCCGTTTTTTATTCCCAAGATGATCGTGGACATTGCCCCCGGGCACGTGTCCATGCGTCATAACCTGAAGGGACCCAATTACAGCTGTGTGTCTGCCTGTGCCACCGGCACCAACAGCATCATAGATGCCTGGATGCTGATTAAAATGGGCTTTGCAGACATTATGGTTTCCGGCGGCAGCGAGGCCGCTATTAATGAACCCGGTGTGGGTGGCTTCAACGCCCTGAAGGCCCTGAGCGAGCAAAACGACGACCCCAAAACGGCCAGCAGACCCTTCGACCTGGATCGAAACGGCTTCGTACTAGGCGAGGGTGCGGGTGTGCTCATCCTGGAGGAATATGAGCACGCAAAGGCACGCGGTGCCAAGATCTATGCCGAGCTGAAAAGCGTGGGCCTGAGTGCCGATGCCTACCACATAACAGCGCCCGACCCGGAGGGGAAAGGAGCTACAGAGGTGATGCGGCAGTGTATACAGCGTGCGGGCATTGAACCCACGGCCATAGACCACATCAATATGCACGGTACCAGCACCGGCCTGGGAGACATTGCCGAAACCAAGGCCATCAAGCAGAGCTTTGGGCAGCATGCCTACAGCATCAGCATCAACTCTACCAAGAGCATGACCGGCCACCTGCTGGGGGCAGCCGGCGCTATTGAGGCTATTGCCTCCATACTAGCCCTACACCACGGGCTTATTCCTCCCACCATCAACCACTTTACGGATGATCCGGAGTGCGACCTGGACTACACCTTCAACACTGCCCGGCAGCGCAGCATACAGTATGCGCTCAGTAATACGTTCGGCTTCGGTGGGCACAATGCCTCCCTACTCTTCAGCAAGCTGAACTAGGGGCCATGCTAAAAGCCCTACGGCGCCTGTACAATGGGCACTGGCACAGGGAGCGTGAGTTTGTGCGCTGCATCCGCCTGATTACTGGCTATGTGCCTATACAGCCAGCCGTATACCGCCTTGCCTTTCGGCATAGCAGCCTGGTGAGGCACCCGGCCAACAGCGCCAATGAATGCAACGAACGGCTGGAGTACCTGGGCGACAGTGTGCTGGATACCATCGTGGCCGACTACCTGTTCAAAAAGTATCCGCTGAAAAACGAGGGCTTCCTGACCGAAATGCGCAGTAAAATCGTGAGCCGGCAGAGCCTGAACGAGATTGGAGCCAAACTGGGCTTCGAGGGCCTGGTGGAGTATAACCGCAGGAGCAGCGGCCTGAACCGTAGCATGTATGGCAATAGCTTGGAAGCCCTCATCGGCGCCCTGTACATGGACCGGGGCTACACCGCCGCACGCAGCTTTGTTATCAAGCGGATTGTGAACGTGCACCTGAGCATGGACGAGCTGGTAGACCGGAATGACAACTACAAAAGCCAGCTGATGGAGTATGCCCAAAAAAACCGGCTGCTACCCGTAGCATTCCACCTGATAGAGGAGGCCGGAAAGGGCCGACAGAAACTGTTTACGGTACAATGCACCCTGGGCGGAAACAAACTGGGCACGGGAACCCACGAGAAAAAGAAACTGGCCGAGCAGGAAGCAGCCAAGGCCAGCCTGGAAATGCTAGAGGTGGGTGTGTGAGGCACCACCCGCGGGCCTGCGGGTCTATCCTGCTTCTACTCTTCCTTTCATTGCCGACTACTGGCTGTGCACAGTTCTGGCCCACCGGCCACCCGGAGGTACGCCGACTGCAAGTGCCCGGCTATGCCGTGCCACCGGGCCACATCCTACTACAAATGCCCTATGCGTCGGACAGTGTACTGAACCCCGAAGCCTGGGTACCTGGCCTGGGTACGCCCACCGGGATAAGCCTGATATACACAGCCTACCCAGCCGATACGGCCCAGTGGCTCACCCCCTTCTCGGCCCTGGGTAGCGCGCGCCTGGCGCAGGCCTATGCACGAGACCCACGCCTGCGGCAGGTGCCCCTCACACTGGTGGCGCAAACAGCCCCCAAAACTGCCCAGGCTGCCCGGCGGATGCTGCATGGGGTTGCCATTGCCTATCAGCCAGATACCCCCATGGGCCAGGAACCGGTGCCCATGCCAGACTACGCGCACGACAGCTACCAGCCGCCAGACCCCAATGACCGCTACTTTCAGGCCGCCGCCATGGCCGAGGTACGCCGCATAGCCGATGGCGCAACACCCAAGTCGGCCGCTGTGCTGCAGGCACTACAGCGAAACCCGCAGTGGCGAGACATGCTGGTGGTGGTAGACTGGACCGGCAGCATGTATGAGTATGGAGCCCAGCTGCTACAGTGGCAGCAGCAGCACCGGGGGCAGATCCGGCACTGGGTTTTCTTCAACGACGGAGACGATGCGCTGAAAGATGTGGCTAGCCGCATGCGCGATAAGCCACTGGGCCGCACCGGTGGCCTGTATGCCGTGCGGCAGCCCCAGGGTACCGAGGCCGTCCTGCAGGCCATGGCCTATGTGATGAAGCGTGGCTCTGGCGGCGATGTGGCCGAGAACAACCTGGAGGCCCTGCTGCGGGCAGCCGCCACCTTCCCCGACCGGGGGGATGTGGTGATGATTGCCGACAATAGCTCTGCCATGCGAGACAGCAGCCTGCGTGGCCAGGTACGCTTCCCGGTGCACATCATTGCCTGCGATGCCCTGCCGGGGCCCGTGCGGCCCGAGTATGTAGACCTGGCCTGGCGCAGCGGGGGCAGCGTGAGCGGCACGGGCTTTACCCACTCCTTCGGCAGGCCCCAGGCCCCCATACCAGCCGATGGCGTACAGCTGGGCAGGGCACGCTATGTGCTGCAGCAGGGCGAGCTGGTTCTTTATACCCCCTGAAACCCATCCTCCTCGGCCAGGGCCAGGCCGCTGATGAACAGGGCCTGGGTGCCCGCAGCCACCAGCGCCCGTGCCAGCGAGGTGGTGGTGGCACCGGTGGTTATCACGTCGTCCACAATCCACACCAGGCGGGGTGCCGGCCCCCGTACCACAAACAGGTCTCGCACATTCTCCTGCCGCTGGGCACGGTTCAGGCCCGTCTGGCTTACCGTATTGCGGCTACGGGCCACCAGCCTATCGGCAATAGGCAACTGTAGCTGCTGCCGGATGCCCCGGGCAATGTGCAGGCTCTGGTTGTAGCCCCGGCGCCGGTAGCGCAGGGGATGCAGGGGCACGGGCACCAGGGTAGCCTGCTGCAGGAAGGGGTAGCCCGCCAGCCCCGCTGCCAGCTGGCGCCCCAGCTGCTGCCCTATGCGGGCCTGCTGGCCATACTTCAGCTGAAAGATGTGCTGCTGCAGTCGCCCCTCCTTCCGGAACCACCAGGGGGCATAGGCCCCCACCAGGGGCAGATCGGCCGGAAAACGCAGGGCCAGCGCATTGCTGGCCAGCTGGCTGCCAAAGCCCGTGGGTACAAACTGTTTCAGGCAATCTGTGCACACATAGGCACCAGGCAGCTGTAGCACGGCCTGCCCGCAGGCACATATGCGGGGGTAGAAGAGGTCGGCCAGGTCGGCCCACGGATTCCAGTTTGTTTTTCGCGCCCCCCAGCCCATTTCAGGGCCAAAGAACGGCATTTTCGGCCAAACACTCCCCCCTTGCTAGCCTGGCTCCTGCTGCCAGGACGGGGCGCATGGGGGGCATGCTTAGCGCTGGGGGGGTGGGCCTGGCAGCCCCCTTACCGTACCCCGCAGGCTGAGCATGAAGCGGCCATCGTTATCGGGGTCGTTGGTCTGCACAAATAGGTGCTTCTGCTGCGGGCCTATCTTGCCGGCCGTATTCATCACCACCCGTATCTCACCCACCCCACCGGGCTGGATCGGCTCGCTGGGATAGGCAGGTACGGTGCAGCCGCAGCTAGCCGTTACCGACTCGATGCGCAGCGGCTCGGTGCCCACGTTGCGCAGCAGGTAGATGCGCTGCACCTGCTTGCCCTGCTGTACGGTGTCAAACGACTGTTCTAGCTGGTCAAACACGCCCTGCGGCCCCAGCCGGGAAGAGTCTAGCCCACTGTGTGCGGGCCGGGCATACACAATCGTCTGCGCCAGGCTGTCTTGCCGCGCCTTCTCTGCCGCCTTCGCTCGGTTCTGCGCAGCTTGCAGCTCTAGCGCCTCGCGCTTTTTTTTACCAAACAGTTTTTTCAGAAATTGAGCCTCGGCTGTGGTGCACAGCCCTAGCCCAAGTAGTATGACAAGCATCCCGATACGCATGCCCAAATATAGGCCTAAGCACCGGATCCTGCTATACCTGCTGTGCCTGGGCGGCGTAGTGCCTGCCGGGAGCCATGCGCAGAAAAAGGAGCTTCGGTTTGAGAAACAACGAACCGAAAAAGATGCCCCCTACCGCACGCAGGTCAACCAGATTGGGGGGCCGAACAGCCCGCTGCTGGAAAAAGTCTTTGAGCTGAACGCCAGTGCGCTCCGCCCGGTGTTGAAAAAAGCAGATGACTACCGGCTCCAGATCATCTTTACGCAGATCAATCGGGATAAATACAACCGCCCCTACGTAAAGCACCACACCTGGCGCTACCGCCCCGAGGAGTATTTCTTCCCCGCCAGTGCAGTAAAGATGGCTACCGCTGCCATTGCCCTGGAGCATGCCCGGCAGCTGGGCATGCCCGCAGATGCGGAGCTTCGCACCTTTGCCAGCGGAGGCTGCTCGGGCGCCACAGGCCTGGAAGAGATGAGCCTGAGCTATGGCCATGCCTGCCTGAGGCACTATGTAAAAGACGTTTTTCTGGTAAGTGGCAACCTTAGCTACGACCGGCTGTACGAGTTTGTAGGCCCAGGCCTGCTGAACCGGCGCCTATGGGAAAAGGGCTATCCCAGCTACCGCATACGCACCCGCTATGGGCAGTACTGCAGCGAAGCACAAAACCGGATAACCAACCGCATGATCTTCTACGGACCGGATGGGAGCCCGCTGTATGAGCAACCGCAAGACACCGCCGAGGCACTACCCCCGGCAGCCATGCGGCGCACCGTGGTGGGTACTGCCCTGCTGCAAGACGGAGCGCTGGCACCCCCAAAAGACTTCCGGATGGGCAATGCTGCCAGCCTGGAAGACCTGCACAAGGTGCTGATGGCCCTGGTACTGCCCCAGGTGGTAGCCCCATCCGAACGTTTCCGGCTGGCACGAGAGGACTACCAGCTGCTGCACAAATACATGAGCATGCTACCCACCGAGAGTAGCGACCCCCAGTATGATGCCTACTACAGCCCCACCTGCATGAAGTACCTATTCTGCGGCACTAGACAGCCCCTGCCAGGCGCCGATGTGCGGATTTTCAACAAGGTGGGCCAGGCATATGGCTTCCTTACAGACTGTGCCTATATCGTAGACTTTGAGCATAATGTGGAGTTTATGCTCTCGGCCACCCTGTACTGCAATGAAGACGGGGTGCTAAACGACGATCTATACGACTACGAGCGCATCGGCTTTCCCTTTCTGCGTCAGCTGGGCCAGATCCTGCTAGACCTGGAGCGTAGCCGAAACAAGCCCTATAAGCCGGATCTTTCCTTCTACCGGCACAACTATGCCTACTACTAGGCTGCCCGGGGTGTAGGCCAGTTTCTTACCTTCGTATCATGTCGCTCACCGCGCTCATCCACAGCAGTCGGCTGCGGCTGCTAGACCTGAGCCAGCGCAACCGGGCGCTGAAGATGCCGCGCCTGCTGCCCGGGCGCGAGCTGGACCTGCACAGCCTGGGCTGGACAGAGGGCACCCCCCCGGAGGCAATACTGGCCTCGGTAGTGGCGCAGCAGCGTGTGGCACTGCTAAAGCCTGCCGCACGGGCCTACCCCGAGGCGGAACGGCTGGGCCGAAGCCTGACCCGCCTGTACCGCCTGCTGCAGCATGGCCAGCGCGAAACTGGGGCCTACGACCTGTATGTGGGCTACCCCTTTGTGCAGGGCCGGTTTGCAGAGGGGTCGGTGGCGCGCTGCCCACTGCTGCTCTTCCCGGTGCAGCTGGTGCGCAGGGTGCAGGGCGACTGGACGCTGGCCCCCCGCCGGCTGGATGAGGCCCTCCTGAACGAAGCTTTCTTTCGGGCACTGGAAAAATTCAACGAACGCCTGCTGCCGCCCGAGTTCTGGGCCTTCAACCCCCGGCAGGGCAGCCTGCAGCTCCTGCTAAACCAGCTGTATGCCCACCTGAAGCAGTGGCAGATACCCATCGACTTCAACTCACAGCTCTTTCTGCGCCAGCTAGACCCCTGGGTAGACTACCAGGAGGAAAGCCTGGGCCACTGGCCCATCGGGCAGCTGAGCCTGCACCCCCAGGCGGCACTGGGCATCTTTCCGCCCTACGACACCGCGCTGCTGCAGGACTACCGTAGCCTGCTGGAGGCCCCCGAGGCATTTGACCTGGCTACACTGATAGATCCCCCGCCCGCCCCAGCGGTAGCGCGCCCCGCGCGGGCGGTGCAGGCATACCCCCTGCCCGTAGACCACGGCCAGGAACAAGCCCTATGGGCCATACAGGCCGGCCAGAGCATTGTGGTACACGGCCCCCCGGGCACAGGCAAGAGCCAGCTGATTGTAAATGCGGTGGCAAATGCCCTGGTACAGGGGCAAAAGGTACTGGTGGTAAGCGAAAAGCGGGCGGCCCTGGAGGTAGTGAGCAAGCGCCTGGCAGACCTGGGGCTAGGCCCGTGGGCGTACATGATCCACGACTACCGGGGCGACAGAGACAGCCTGTATGCCCGGCTGCTGGAGCAGGCAGCGGCCAGCCCCACAGCCTCATACGAGCACACGGAAGCGGATGCCCTGCGCTGGCAGCAGCGGGCCGAGCAGCAAGACCGGCTGGCTGCCGCCTTTTCGGCCCGGGCGGCCGTGCTATACACGCCCTTGGCCTGTGGCTATAGCCCAGCCGAGCTGTATGTGCGTACCCAAGACACGCGGCCAGGCCGCCTGGATTGGCCCGCCGAGGGGCTGGATCGGCACCAGCTGGAGGATTTCTTTTTGTGGATCGAGCGGCTACGACCCTTCCAGGATCTGCTGGACCCACAGCATCCCTGGCGGGCCCGCCCCAGCTGGACGCAGCTGCCAGAGGCGGCCCGAGAAGAAGCTGCGGCTTGGGTAGAACAGCTGCCCGAATGGCTGGCCCAGCTGCAAGCCTACCAGGCCCAGCGCCTGCCGGGCCTGCCGATTGAGGACACCGAGGAGCTGGACGCTGCCGTACAGCAGCTGGAGCAGCGCATGCAGCCGCTGCACCCAGCCAGCTGGCCTGCCTGGGTGTGGGCCGCCTACCACGGGCCCGCTGCCACCCTGGAGCCCCTGGAGCAGGCCCAGCGCCTGCTGGAAGCCTACTGGCGGGCCATGGGGGCCCTGCCCTGGCAGGCAGAACCCCATACCCGGCTGGATGAGCTACCGCTACAGCTGAAACTGGCCTACCGGCCCTTGGCCTGGTTACGCCCACGCAGCCGCCGCGCCCGTACACAGCTGAACCGCCTATTCCGACTGAAAGGCCTGCCCAGGGCACGGCTAGCCGCCACCCTGGATGCGGCACTGGCCTGCCAGCAGCTGGCACGTAGTGCCCTGGCAGCCCTGCCCGGCCCCCTGCGGCAGCAGCTGGAAACGGCACTGGCCGACCCCAAGCCGCTAGAAGCCTATGCCGAGGCGCTCCATTGGTTCGCGACCCGCTACCTGGCCTGCACCCTGCTGCCCGCCTACCGCCCCCTACCCGGGCCTACTGGCCTGCCCCACTGGGCCCACTGGCAGCAGCTACTAGCCAGCCTGCAGCAGGCAGTGGTGGCCCGGCAGCAGCTACGGCAACAGCTGGCCCAGGCGGCGGGGCTACCCGGCCTGGGTGCCGAGCTGCCACAGACCCTGGCAAGCAAGGCAGCAGCAGGAGACGGAGCGGCCTGGGCAGCACTACTGGCGCAGCACTTCCAGCCCGAGCGTTTCCGTGCGGTGGATGCGCTATGGGCCGAGGCACCCGCCGCCCTGCAGCGCCTGTGGCAGGCAGCCCAGCGGGCGGGCTGCGTGTGGGCAGAAACCCTGAAATCTACCCTGGAGACCGACCTGCCCCACATCTGGCTACAGCAGGCCGAAGCCCAGCACCCCATCCTCCGAGACCCGCAAGCGGAGGATTATGCCGTACGCTGTAGCCAGTACCGCCAGCTGGAAGATCAGCTAGCGCAGCAGCTGCGGCACCAGCTGCCGCAGCGTGTGGCTGCAGCACACAGCCAGAGGGCGGAGCCGGCGGCTACCACACGCGAGCTGCTGCACCAGCTGGCCAAAAAACGGCGACGCTGGCCCCTTCGGCAGCTCATCAGCCAGTTCTTGGCCACTGGCCTGGGCCACCGCATGCCCTGTGTGCTGGCCAGCCCGGAGACCGTGGCCGCTGCCTGGCCCATGGTGCCCGGCTTGTTCGACCTCATCATCGTAGACGAGGCCAGCCAGTGCCCCACCGAGCGACTGCTGACCGTGCTGCTGCGCGGACGGCAGGTGGTGGTGGCCGGAGACCCGCATCAGCTACCCCCCACAGACCTATTCAGGGTACAGGCCGAGGTGGACGAACTGGTGGCCGAGTACTACGACCCCGATGCCCGGCTGGCCAGTGCCATAGATAGCGAGAGCATCCTGCACCTGGCCCAGCAGCGCCTGCCCGCCCACCCCCTGCGGGGGCACTACCGCAGCCGCTACCCGGCCCTGATTGCCTTTAGCCACCGCGCCTTCTATCAGGATAGCCTGCAGATGCTGCCCCGCCCGGCGCCGGCCCCACCCATTCTGTATCACCGGCTGGCGGGACGCTTTGACAAGGGGGTAAACCAGGTGGAGGTGGAGGCGGTGGCCGATACCCTGGAGCAGCTGCTGGCACAGCCACAGCCACCCAGCGTGGGGGTGGTTACCTTCAACTACCCACAGCAGCAGGCCCTGCTGGACGAGCTGGACCGACGCACCCTGGCCCATGCCCGGGCGGGCCGCCAGGCCGAGGCCCAGCGGCTGGCCACCGCCTTCGACCTGGAGCGCGAAGGCACCCTACAGGGACTGTTTGTAAAAAACATAGAGCACGTGCAGGGCGATGAGCGCGATGTGATCCTCTTTTCCATTGGCTATGCCCCCAATGCCCAGGGGCGTGTGCCGGCCAGCTTTGGCTGGCTGAACCAGGTCGGCGGACAGAATCGCCTGAATGTGGCCATTACGCGTGCACGGCAGCAGGTACAGCTATTCTGTTCCTTCCTGCCCGAGCAGCTGGAGGTAGCCCACACCCTGCACCCCGGCCCCAAGCTGCTGAAAGCCTACTTGCGCTATGCCTGGGCCCTTAGCAGCGGGCAGCCTGGGCTGGCCCAGCAGGTGCTAGACGAGCTGGCCCCACCCCCCGCCCCTGCCAACGCGCTGGGGCAGGCACGCACCGCCTACCTGCGCGGGCAGCTGCATGCGGCAGGGCTGGCAGCCCAGCCACCGCCGCCCCTGGCCCAGGGGCTGTACGACCTGGCCGTACATGGCCCCGGCGGATGGCCCAGCCAGGCCTGGCTGATAGAGGGGCCGGCGCACCCCTGGCGCAGCCTGCTGCACCACCTGCCCCACCTACTGGAGCAGGCGGGGATAGCCACCACACAGCTACTATTGTCCAGCCGGATAGACTAGTGCTTCATAAGCTGGCGGAACCTGCTCGCGCATAACCTGTACAGTTAGCCCTTCAAGCGGCTTTGCACTAGCAGAAGAGAACCTGAACCAGAGCGAGTAGAATTAAATAACAAGTTGATCTCTGGCTTCCAGAGCTTCCATTTTTTGGTAAATTTGTATCCATTTTATTTTGCACACTATTTGCTAGCTGTTTTTTTAACAAAATCATGAAAAAGTCATGAAAAAATCTTTGCTTTTTGCTTTTTGCTTTTTGCTTTTTGCCACCCAGGCTGAATGCACAGAGTACAGGCCTGTCGCCTGAATTTATTGTATCCATATGGGATGCTTCCTATCCTCTTTTTTCAAAGAATATAAAGGATCCACTCATAAAAGAGATACTGAAAGAAACGCCTAAATATATTGTGCGAAAAGATTATGAAAATGCTAGCCTATCAGTTACGCAGGCTATTTATAAAACAAAAGGAGTAAAGGTACTGAATAAGGAGTATATAGTAAAATTAAAAACCGATTTTCAAACAATTCACAACGCATTATTTCAAAATAAATTTGACCTGGTAGCTTCAGGGCTCTTAAATATAGGAAACTATACCTTATCGTATCTGGAAAAGGGAATATTGTCCCAAGAGGCTCCACAGAACACCCCTCAGCTTGCCTCTATTCCCGTAGCTGCTCCAGTAGAAAAGTTGCCAGAAATAAGTAAAAGCTTATTTGTAAATAGCTTGGGAGATTACTCCATCTATATGGATGGACAGACGTATGAAAGCCAAAATCAGGGAACTTATGGTAATTATGCAGAATATACAGATATTCTAATGTTAAATGACAATTTGTCTATATTCATAGACAAGTCTCAGTCAGCGGAGTTTGATGTAAATCAACAAGGCGAGGTACACCAATGGATCCAGGATAATTCAGGATTACTTATTCATAGCATTGAATCTGCCAGTATCTTCGTTGAAGGCAAGCAGCTTAAGAAGTTTTTTGTGAAGGGAACAAACCAGGAGACAGATGAATTAATTTACCTGGATGTTGTTTTCTTTTATTCAGAGAAAAATGAATCTACTTATGGTGTTTTTGCCTATATCAAGCCAAGTAATGGTGACTTCCAGACGTACAAAAATCAGTTTGAAACTATCCTTACTACCTTTAATATCAATGAAAATACAGCCAAGAAATTTTTTAATATAAAATCATTCAGCATTGTATCTATTCAGATAGATGGAATAAGCCAGAACAAGCCCTCTGGAGAGACCTGGGATAATGCGTGGTCAAACTACTCCCCAGATGTTTATTTCACAGTTGATAATGGCGACGGCACAAATCTGTACCGACTTCCCATAGAGCGGAGAACAGAAGACCTTATCGGTAGTAAGCTGTGGAACTTTTCTCAGGGTCCTATTAGCCTATGGGACACAAAATCTGGTTTTTCTGTCTCCTTCTACGACTATGATTCTCAGACAGATGATGATGTGATTTGCGAACTCACATTCGATCCGCTGAGCCAGGCCATGAAGACGCAATCAAGTAGTATAAAATTGACCGAGAGTGATGATATACACACAGTTACCGTAACACTGATTGTTAATAAGTAACAGACTCCTCCTTCTCTCGGTATGTTTTACAAGCGGCCTCGGTCAGTCTATCTGGCCGAGGCTATTTTTAGGGGGGAGGACAGAAGTTTTGTGGTAAGCCTTATTGTTTTAGCTTAAAAGCTAAAAAACATTGGATCACTAGTGCGGTGCATCGCCCCCACGGATGGCCCAGCCAGGCCTGTCTGATAGAGGGGCCGACGCACCCCTGGCGCAGCCTGCTGCACCACCTGCCTAACCTACTGGAGCAGGCGGGGATAGCCACCACACAGCTACTATTGTCCAGCCGGATAGACTAGCTGTACATTTTAAGCAGTATCAAAATTTGCCTAAATTCGATCGGCACTAAAAAGGAGGGGGCACACTAAGAATTTTGGGGCTTGACTAGCAGGTTTTCTTAGAAGGTATTATTTTTTCTATAAAAAACTCCTCTGTTGGTGATGCCTGGCGTGTGAAAATACGGGAGAATGAACGCCGGTCAATAATTTTTACAGCCAATTTATCTTGCCGCATAGGGTAGGCTTAGAAGTACGTAATTTTAGCCCATAAAAACAGGAAAAGCGGCTGAAAAAGCTTGAATAAGCAGGTAGGTCTGTGCCGTTACTTCACAGATTCGTCATCTGATGTTGTTTTTATTATATCCATAATACCCTCCACGTCACAATCGGATTTCAAATATCCGATGAAAGCGGCCTGAAGTTTTTTTCCTAGTTCCTCATCCGCTTTTAGGTTTTTGAATTGTTTTTCTGTCTTATCATTAAGATCATAGAGTTTTGCCAGTGCCGCATCTGATTTTTCTGTGTCTCCACTTTTTTGAT
>JAJTIE010000012.1 GCA_021300195.1 Bacteroidota bacterium
TAACAGGAACCGGCGAGGCAAGCTGAAATTACAATCAGAATTGGTATCATACTTTTTTAAAGATTGGTTCCATCATTATTGTTTCACGCCATGGTTGCCATTTCCGCTCGCGTCGCACACATCCAGGCCACCCGGGCAGGTATTGTCTGCGCCCTCATCCAGGCGGTAGTAGGCCACCAGGCCGGGCTCAGTGCCTGCCAGCCGTTCGGTCATTTTGTGGCGGATTTCTTCTTGCGTAAGCGCGCGGTTCCACACCCGAAATTCGTCCATATAGCCACCATAATGGCCATAGCCAGAGCTAGAATTGGTATAATCTCCAAGCTGTATGGAAGGATGAACAATTCTGCCTGAAGCTCCTCTCGACCGCACCTCGATGCCATCTACAAACAAAGTGGGCTGTCCCAAGTTATATACAACAGCCACATGATGCCAGCCGGCCAGTACTTGATCATAAACCAACACAGAGGGCAGATAACCTGCAGAGTGCTCAAATACACTAATCCCGTTGTTACCGATGGAAAGGCCTACGCCTGCGTGCACATCACTGCCATACCCAAGCGCACCATTATCTGGGAAGACGGCATAGCGCTGCCCAGAGAAAACACCATTTGCACCCGAGGTACTCTCCGCAGTTGCCGACCGGCTAAGTGTAGGTCTTACCCAAAGCTCCATCGTGAACGAGTTACTTACAGCATTGATTCCAGGCGGCGCATACCCAACCAGGGATACATCATCTACGCCATCAAAGAATAAGGCGCTCTTACTGCCTTGAGCAGAAACGAAAGCACCAAGCTGAGCCAGAATAAGGGCAAATAGCAATGCTCCTCGAATGTTCATGTCACTAAAATTTTATTCCATGGTTATTATTAGTACTCGCATCGCATACATCCTGGCCGCCGGGGCAGCTGTTGTCTGCGCCCTCATCCATGCGGTAGTAGGCTACCAGACCGAGCTCGGTGCCCGCCAGCCGCTCGGTCATCTTGTGGCGAATTTCAGCCTGGGTCAACACACGATTCCAAATACGGACTTCATCCATCCTACCCGAGAAAGGATAATCGTCCTGGCCAGAAAAACCTAAATTGATGCCCAAGGCAGCAAATCGGGTGGCAGAGTTGCTCTGCAGGGGGATGCCGTTGTGGCAGCTACTTAACAGCCCATTTACATAAAGACACACCTGGCCATTGCTCATGGTGCAAGCCAGGTGCGTCCACTGTCCGGCAGGCACTGAATTTGTAGGTGTTACGATATTCGTCCAGTTTCCGGGAATGTTCTGATTCCAGGTAGAAAACTGGAGAGCTCCGTTTACAAGTCCAATTACAAAGGTAATTTGTGGAAGACCCTCAGAATGGAGGGCATTCAGCAACCCCGAATTATCTGTAGGTAGCACCCAAGCCTCCCAGGTATAGACCGACGCGTTGTTAAAGAAGGAAGTATTTATATTGACTCCCACCGGAACCAGTGCCTCCTACGAAGTAGGGCTGACTCTGGTACCGTCAAAAAACAATGCGCGACCACCGCCCTGCCCATAAGCACTAAATGCTGACAGAAACGCAACAAACAAAATTCTCGCTTTCATATTCTCCTTTCTCATATCTTAGATCTTGCCTCGACTGTTTCAATAAAATTTCACACCGTGGTTGCCATTCCCGCTGGCATCACATACATCCTGGCCGCCGGGGCAGGTGTTATCTGTACCCTCGTCCATGCGGTAGTAGGCCACCAGGCCGGGCTCAGTGCCAGTTAGGCGTTCGGTCATCTTGTGGCGGATCTCATCTTGGCTAAGGGCGCGGCTCCAGACACGCACCTCGTCCAACCTGCCTGTCAGCCTTCTGCCAGTAAGAAGCGAAAGATCGCCTATACGAGCTTGTGCTCCGGTTGCATCCACATCACCAAGGGCCCTTGTAGCGCTGCCAGACAGATTGCCATCCACATACATTGAAAACACATTGCCCTGACGCATGAAAACCAAGTGATGCCACGCACCATCGTCTACTCGTGTTGTGGTAGATACGGCAACGATAGAGAAACTGGCATCCCGAACTTGCATATATGGCGTGCCATTGTCCAGGATGACGAACTCCACATCCTGATTACCACCAGTGTATCCACTTCCCCACAAATTCTCAATCTGACCGGAACCCACACCCCCATTTGTGGCCCACATGGATACGGCAAAGTCCCGGTTGTCGAACGAAAACGAGGGAACCCCGATGTAACCACTTCCGTCAAAATTCAAGGCCTTGCCACTTCCCTGGCCATAGGCAGCGGCGAACAAATAGCAAACAATAAATAGGAATGTCTTTTTCATATGCTTTCTATAAAATCATCTACTTTAGAACTTCACACCGTGATTGCCATTGCCACTGGCATCACACACATCCTGGCCGCCGGGGCAGGTGTTATCTGCGCCTTCGTCCATACGGTAGTAGGCCACCAGGCCGGGCTCGGTACCCGTTAGGCGTTCGGTCATCTTGTGGCGGATCTCCGCCGCCGTAAGGGCGCGATTCCAGACACGGATTTCGTCCATCTGGCCAGTCATCGCGTTACTAATCACAGGTGTAGAACCAGAGCAATAGTGAACCGCAGAACCTATCCGCAGGGCACTTGCACCCGGATAAGGCTGGTCTATAGACATTAAGCCCGTATAATTGACACTCGGAAAGCCATTCCATTGAAGTCGCACGGAGCCACTCTGATAATAAGCAAAACCATCGGGCTGCGTAGTGAAGGCCACAGCGGGGTCGCTGCTATCCAACCGCAAGCGGCCGCTTGCAAGCAAAATACCATTGTGGTAGAGAGATAGGAATCCACTATCGAAAGAGGCTGCGATATGATGCCAAGCACCATTTTCCAGCTGTACAGGTGCAGAAACACTACCTATCAGGTGAAAAAAATCACCCCCAGTATTTATAAAGAAGCCTAGCGTATTGTTCGAATAGGCAAAAAAATAACTCTGCGCACCTTCGCCGCCACTGCCCCCAACCACATTTGGGCACCAGCCTCCCTTCATGAGCAGGATGCCATCTGCTTCTATTTTTGTCCAGGACTCTACCGTAAAGCGGGTGGCCAGATCTAACTGGCTCACATCAGCTACTTGAATGTATCCGTTTGAGTCAAAATATACGGACCTCCGGGCACCCTGACCGTACAAAGCAGACAGGGAGCAAAGGGCAAGAAGAAGAGAAAAAACAATTTTTCGCATTGTGTCAAAATTTAACTCCATGATTATTATTGCCGCTGGCATCGCACACATCCTGGCCGCCTGGGCAGGTGTCGTCCATGCCCTCGTCCATGCGGTAGTAGGCTACCAGGCCGGGTGCGGCACCCGCCAGGCGCTCGGTCATCTTGTTCAGGATTTCATCCTGGCTCAGGGCGCGGCTCCAGATGCGCACCTCATCTATCGTTCCCACAAACTCGTAAGGGCCATCCTCGCACCGCTGACCGGTAGCTGACACACGGGAGCCAATGGACAATGGTGCATCAGCTGCAGGAATATCACCCAAAGGACCTACAGCTGCCACCAATAGCGTATTTGTCCCTTCTCCATTTAGGTATATCTCCACTCTGTCTAGCCCATTGCCAGTAGCAACATCTGCACGGTAGACCACAGAGAGATGTACCCACTCTCCCACTACTACGCTTTCTTGACTACTAACCAAACGATAGTTAAGAGTAAGATTCCTTTTGGAATAGAACAAAAAACTTGGCCTAAACTGGTCGTCGAGAAAAAATGCAAGCTGGCGATTGTCTTCAGAGCCAGACGGACAGCTATTGTCTCCCAATTTTGCTAGGATAAATTGTTGCTGATTTGTGGTCGGTGCAGGCCGTACCCATGTCTCAAAAGTAAATTCTTTTCCTGGACCAGAAAAAGTGGAATTCCATGTGCTGACATTCTGAAAATTGACATAATCGTCGATACCGTCAAAAGTCAGCGAAGTGCCGCTCCCCTGCCCGTAACTAGCAAACAGCGAGTAGCAAATAGTAAATAAAATAACGCGCTTCATGATGGTTTCTTATTAAACTACAGATAAATCGTTGGTTGCTGGCTACTAAAACTTGGTACCGTGATTGCCATTCCCGCTCGCATCACACACATCCTGGCCGCCGGGGCAGGTGTTGTCGGTGCCCTCGTCCAGGCGGTAGTAGGCTACCAGGCCGGGTGCGGCACCCGCCAGGCGCTCAGTCATTTTATGGCGGATTTCATCCTCTGTCAGGGCGCGGTTCCAGATGCGAACTTCGTCCATTGATCCCTGATAGGGTTCTCTCCCATCTACATCCAGGCCAAGGGTTAGCTCGCTAGCAGAGTTTATATTTCCGGGCATGCTTTTACTACCCACTAGCGCCCCATCCACATATAAACGAGCAAAGCCTCCCTGACGCGTAAAAGCAATATGGTGCCAGTTTTGGTCCAGGATATATGGGGCACCCCCACCCTCAATACCGCTACCGTATGCAAACAAGCTATTGAACTCACCTCCCTGGCCAGCCACCAGTGCTACCAGCACCCCGTTGGTACCCATTTGTACTTCAAAATTTCCGTTGTTTCGCTTGGCAAGCAGCTGCCAAACAACCACTGAAGGCGGTGCCACGGAGAGATCTGGCTTACACCAGAATTCGTAGGAGAAATCACCATTACCAAAGTCAAATGTGGTGCTATGTGGTACGGCCAGCCTGCCAGCACCATTAAAAGATACAGCCTGCCCACTACCCTGCCCGCTAGCTGTAGTAAAAAAAACAAGAGAAAGCAGATACAATAGATTCTTCATACATCAAAACATTTATATCCAGAGAGAATGCTCAAAATTTAACCGCATGGTTCCCATTGCCGCTGGCATCGCACACATCCTGGCCGCCGGGGCAGGTGTTGTCTGCTCCCTCGTCCAGACGATAGTAGGCCAATAGGCCGGGCTCTGCGCCAGCTAGGCGCTCGGTCATCTTGTGGCGGATTTCGTCCTGCGTAAGGGCGCGATCCCAAATGCGTAGCTCATCTAGTCGTCCCGAAAAGGGCTGATCGGGCTGTGAAGCAAAACCTGTATTAATACCCACAGATGCCAAAGCAGTAGCCCCGTTATTCTGGCCAGGAACATTTAAAAACTCATCCGCCAGGCTGCCATTTATATATATACGTACCGTACCGCTATTCATGCTGATGGCCACATGTGTCCACTGGTTGTTGGGCACCAGGCCAGTGGCAGTACCTACCCCTGTCCAGTTCCCCGGTGTTCCCTGATTCCACGTGGCTAGTATGACTTGCCCATTTATAAGCGAAATGGCAAAAGTGGTTAGAGGGTTTCCCTCTGTAAATAGGTGGCAGTACAACGGATCGGTAGGAAAAACCCAGGCTTCCCAGGTATACTGTGCCCTCTGGTTAAAAAACGAACGGTTGATACGCACACCCGCAGGTATAGTAGCTTCCGGCGAGCCGGGTGTTACCCGGGTTCCGTCAAAACTCAGGGCACGGCCACTGCCCTGTCCATAGGCAGCAGTAAACAGGCAGCAAGCAATAAATAATAGTATCCCTTTCATGTTTTCTCTATAAAAACTTCCTTATTAAAACTTCACTCCATGGTTGCCATTCCCGCTGGCATCGCATACATCCTGGCCGCCGGGGCAGGTGTTGTCTGCTCCCTCGTCCAGGCGGTAGTAGGCCACCAGGCCGGGCTCAGTGCCAGTTAGGCGTTCGGTCATTTTGTGGCGAATTTCCTCCTGGGTAAGGGCGCGGTTCCAGATCCGTACTTCGTCTATCGTACCCGCCAGGCGTTCAGCACCACCCAGCGCAGCGCCGCCAGAACCCAGGCGCAGGGTTGCTGTGCTCGGGGTAATTGTACCCGGCAGGGAAACTTGGGTAAACTCGCCATTGACACCCAACCGGCACACCGCCCCATCATAAACTGCAGCCAAGTGGTGCCACTGGTTTGGGGCCAAAGTGGCGAGGGCACCAAGGCCAGCCCAAGCGCCTGGCTCTATATAGATAAGGAATACGGGAACGCCATTTGTGATTTCTAAACTATACGCATTGTTAAAGACTACATCGCCAAACTTTGCGACTACTTTTTGGCTTCCGGCCATAACGGAGGGAAGGAATACCCAAGCTTCTACCGTCAGGCTATTGGCAGGAGTGAGCGCAGCGGTATGTGCCACCACTACCGCATCGTTTCCATCAAAGGACAGGGCAGTAGAGCCTCCCTGTCCATAGGCAGTAGCAAACAGATAGCAAGAAATGAGTGTTAGTATCCTTTTCATGATTCTTCAATAACAAATTCTCACTAAAACTTAACTCCGTGGTTGCCATTTCCACTCGCATCGCACACATCCTGTCCGCCGGGGTAGGTGTCGTCGGTGCCCTCATCCAGGCGGTAATAGGCAACCAGGCCAGGCTCGGTACCCGCCAGCCGCTCGGTCATCTTGTGGCGGATTTCATCTTGACTCAAGGCCCGGCTCCAGATGCGCACTTCGTCTATCTGACCTTGAAACTCCCCACCCCATATCTGCTGCACAAAACCTGTATTGATGCCTAATGCCCCGCGATTGGCATTCGTCTGCAAGTGTGAATTTTGTGTTAGCACCGCAGATCCATTTATATACATCGTGGTGGTGCCGTTGGCTTGGCGAGTAACGGCCAGGTGATTCCATTGACGAAAAGCAATAGCACTTGTAGCGGTCTGGAGGATATTCCAACCATTATTCCAAATGCCAAACTGAAAGGATCCCCCGCTGTCAACATATACTGACAAGGTGAGCAATGGAGTGCCTTCAGAATATACCAAATGACCGGTAAGCGTTCCTCCAGCTTGCAAATCCGGAAATACCCAGCCCTCCCAGGTGTATGTGCTGCGGGTGCCGATTATGGCACCGGGAAGATTGACACCCCTATAGGAACCAGAAACAGGGCCAGCAAAGGATAGTGAACCACGACTCCCCTGCCCATAGGCAGCGGTAAACAAACAGCAGGCAATGAATAGCAGTATCTTTTTCATGTGTTCTCAATAAACTTCTTCTTACTAAAACTTAACTCCGTGGTTGCCATTTCCACTCGCATCGCACACATCCTGGCCGCCCGGGCAGGTGTCGTCGGTGCCCTCGTCCAGGCGGTAGTAGGCTAGCAGGCCGGGCTCGGTGCCCGCCAGTCGCTCGGTCATCTTGTGGCGGATCTCCTCTTGGGTGAGGGCGCGGTTCCAGATGCGCACTTCGTCTATCCGTCCGGCCAGGCGAGCAGCACCACCCAGTGCATCGCCGCCAGAACCCAGGCGTAGGGTTGCTGTACTCGGGGTAATTGTACCCGGCATGGAAACGGAAACTTGGGTAAACTCGCCATTGACACCCAGCCGGCACACCGTCCCATCAAAAACGCCAACCAGATGGTGCCACTGATTCGGGGCCAAAGTACCGGGGGCACCGAGGCCGGCCCAGCCACTTGCAAGCTTAACTAGAAAATAAGGCCCTCCGTTGGAAATAGAAAGCTGATAGGCATCATTATTAGGAGAATCGCCAAACTTGGCCACCAGCTTTTGGTCTCCGGCCACGATGGCGGGCAGGAATACCCAAGCCTCAACAGTCAGGCTAGTTGTGGGATTCAGTGCATCGGTATGCGCCACTACCACCGCATCGTTCCCGTCGAACACCAGCGCGCGCTGGCTCTGGGCCTGAGCAATGCGGGGAGCAAGCAGAACAGCCCCAAGCAGGAGAAGAGAGCACAAAATTCGAGTCTTCATTTTTATATAGATAAGAAAAGTATGAGCGACCATGCGAGCGGGAAAGACATCAGATGAAACAAGCCCGATGGCGTATATCCTTCCCCTACGAACGAATGAGAGAATGGCTGGGTAAGAACCCCTAGTACTTCACTACCTTTTGGGCATACAGGGCATCTCCACGTAGGCTCTGCACCTGCAGGTGGTAGAAGCCGGCGCGTAGTTGGTCCGTATTCAGGCTAAACAGTTCGCCAGGAGTAAGGGTAGCGTTTTTTTCCACCACCACCTGCCCCAGGGCATTCACCAGCCGGATAGAGGCGGGCGTAGGCTGAGCCAGCTGGGCGTTGACGTACAGTACGGACTGTACAGGGCTGGGAAATACGGTGATCTGGTCTACATCTCCCAGCTTTACGCTGGCTATGTTGCTGTAGCTGGTGCGGCCATCCAGGTCGTAGGCTTTTACGCGGTAGAAGAGGCGGTCTGGTACAGGAGACGCATCTACGTGGCTGTATTGTAGCTGGGTGCTGCTGTAGCCGGCGGCTGGCTGGCTGTGTATGGGCTGATACTCCACACCATCCGTGCTGCGCTGTAGCTCAAAGCGCTCTGTGTTCTCCTCCGTATCGGTAAACCAGCTGAGGTTTACGGATTGTCCGCCCTTGCCTATGCCAGCACTCAGGCGCAAGTTTTCGATAGGCAGCACCACCACCTCGTCCAGCACAAACTCGCCCCTACCCGAAGAAGTAAGCGCGATGGTGTTACTCGCCATAGTAAGGGTAGCGCCTATGGCCGACCAGGAGGTGCCGTCGTTGCCCCCGCGGCTGAACATGTTGAGGTTGGGCTCGTTCGAAGGGCTAAGGTTGGCATTAGTCGTATAATCTATGGTGGCGCTATAGCTGATGGTGCCAGGTGTGGCCCCCACCGGGAATACGCCCCAGTAAATGCCATTGCGAATACTACCCCCAGGCAGCCCAGCCTGATAATTCGGGTTGCTGTTTACGCGATACACGTGAAAACCCGTAGCGCCGGCACTGACGTTTGATATGGTGATTACATCCCTATTGCCCGGGTTCAAGGTAAGCGTAACCCCAGACCAGCCTCCGCTGTATATAAACACACTGGTGTCCCCTATGGGTGCCCCGCTATCCACCCATGTGGGCTGGGCAATAAGAGGAGAAGAACACAACAAAAGAACGAGAAGAAAGCCTAGACTTTTTGACTATTTCATTCCCTTCGAACTGATTTAAGTGATTTCTCAATGAAGATAGAGAAAAAACACCAAATCATCAAAAAAATTTCCGCCGTGCTGTATAAAAAATTTCGCCCCTTCCGTATATAAGCGTTTTGGCCTCTCCCGCCCTACTCAGACTCCTAGCTGAGCGAGGCAAAATTTCCGACTGGTTGGCGCAAGCAGGGCCTCAATCCGGTGGGCATCGGTATGTGTCAGAAAGATCTGCCCCCGCACCCGCTGGGCCAGTATTTCCACCAGCGACTCTACCCGCCTGGCATCCAGCTTATCCAGCAGGTCGTCTAGCAGCAGGATGGGCGACTGGTTGGCCGCACGCTCTATATATAGGTACTGGGCCAGCTTCAGGGCCAGCAAGAAGCTCTTCTGCTGGCCCTGGCTGCCAAACTGCCGGGCGGGGGTGTCATTTAGCAAAAAAGCCAGGTCATCTCGGTGGGTACCCTGGCGGGTGCGCCCACTGGCCAGGTCGGCAGCCAGGCCCATCCGGAAGGCATCACCCCAGGCCATTCCGCGCAGGCTGTCCAGGTAGGCTATGCGGGGCCGCTCGCGCCCGCTACTTACCCAGCCATACACTTCCTCAAAGTAGGGGCGAAAGGCGGCCAGCATCTCCAGCCGCTTCCGGGCCAGTACAGGGCCCTGCTGCAGCAGGGGCTCGGTCCACAGCTCCAGCAGGGCAGCATCCGCCCGGCCCTGTGCCTGCTGCTGTAGCAGGGCATTGCGCTGCTTCAGTGCCCGGTCATACAGCACCAGGGCCTGCAGGTAGGCAGGGTCTGCCTGGCACAGCAGGGCATCCAGCCACGCCCGGCGCTGTGTGCCCCCCAGGCGGATCAGGTCTGTATCCTCGGGCAGCATGGTTACCACAGGCAGACGGCCCACATGGTCTACCAGCCTGGGCAGCGGTACTCGGTCCCAAAACACCCGCTTGCCCCTACCCTGCAGGTAGTGTATAGCCAGCTGCCTGGGCGCGGGCCCTAGCTGCGCCTCCAGCTGGAAAAACACCTCGCCCTGCATGATGGCATCCCGATCTGCATGCAGCCCCTTGGCCAGGCACAGGTAATGGATGGCCTCCAGCAGGTTCGTCTTGCCCGCGCCATTGGGCCCACAGAAGGCATTGAAACCTGCGCAAAACGATATCGCCCGATCCGCATGGTTTCGGAAATGCAGCAGGGAAAGCTGCTGAAAATACAGTATCTCTGGCAAGACTACGCGTTTAATCCCTACTTTTGTGCTCTACGTGTAAAGATAAGTCTGACACCATGGCAAATACAAAAACGACTGCACAGGCCAAAGTGAAAGCCACCCAGAATGGCAGAGCCGAGCAGCCCACCTATAGCAGAGCGCAGTTGGACTACTGGTACGAAATGATGCTGCGCATCCGCCGTTTCGAGGAAAAAGCCGGCCAGCTGTATGGCCAGCAGAAGATTCGCGGTTTCTGCCACCTGTACATAGGCCAAGAGGCTGTAGCCTGCGGTATTGAAACTGCCATCCGCAAGGACGATGCCGTGATAACCGCCTATCGAGACCATGGCAATGCCCTGGCACGGGGCGTAACGAGCAATGCCTGTATGGCCGAGCTGTACGGCAAGGAAACTGGCTGCTCGCGGGGTATGGGTGGCAGCATGCACATGTTTAGCGACGAGCACCACTTTTATGGCGGCCATGGCCTGGTGGGCCAGCAGATACCCGTAGGCGCCGGCATCGCCATGGCATTCAAGCAGCAGAAGACGGACAAGGTATGCATCTGCATGTTTGGCGATGGTGCTGCACGCCAAGGGGCCCTGCACGAAGCCTTCAATATGGCCATGACCTGGAAACTGCCAGTGGTGTTTATCTGCGAAAACAACTTCTACGCCATGGGCACCAGTGTGGAGCGCACCAGCAACGTAACCGAGCTGTATACCCTGGGCGAAGCCTACGACATGCCCAGCTGGCCCGTGGATGGCATGGACGTGATGACCGTGCATGAGGAAGTGAGCAAAGCCGTAGAAATGTGCCGGAAGGGAGAAGGACCCGTGTACCTGGAAATACGCACCTACCGATACAAAGGCCACAGCATGAGCGACCCCGCCAAGTATCGCAGCAAAGAGGAGCTGAACGACTACAAGGACCGAGACCCCATTGAGCAGTTGAAGCAGTATCTGCTGGCGCACAAGCACTACACGGAGGACCAGCTGGAAGCAGTAGACCAGCGTATGAAGCAGGAGGTGGCCGATTCCGTGCTGTTTGCCGAGAATAGTGCCTATCCGGATAAGAGCCAGCTATACGACTACGTGTACGTAGAGCAGGACTATCCCTTCCGGAACGATTTTTAGTGTACAGCCCAGCTCGCCACACTTCTGGCAGGCCGAGACGACCACTTCGGCTCGGCCAGTGTGTAGCCCGTATAAACCCGTATAAAACAGGTGAGGCCACGCCAGAATAGGCCCGCATTCAACCTGAAACGGCGAAACCCCGCACAAACTGAAACCGGGCATAATATCCGCGCACGTGGACAGGGCTCGAGCAATTTTTGTAAAAAAACCTAATTTGCTCCCTGATTCAGGCCTGTGCCAGGCCCCCATTTGCCCCACCCCACCCCCGATCTGATCCCGATCTGACCGATGGAAGCGAACCCGATACCCGAAAAGCTGGAACGTAGCCTAAGCATGAGCTGCAAAAACTGTGGCGCACAGATGGCCTTCAGCCCTGGCAGGCAACAGATGCTGTGCGACAACTGTGGCACCACTGCCAGCCCACCCGCCGAGCGCGACCAGGTGATAGAGCACGACTACACCGAGGCGCTATATATGCCCCAAACCCAGGCAGGCCTGGGGGTGGCCGCCAAAGAGTTCCACTGCAATAACTGTGGAGCCAACACCCTGGTAGAACCCACCACCGTCAGCTTCGAATGCCCGTTCTGCGCCAGCAAAAACGTAAATGAGGAGGCGCACAGGCAGCAGCTGATCCAGCCCGCAGGCGTGCTCCCCTTCCGGATAGAGAAAAAGGCCGCAAACCAGCAGTTTCGGGAATGGATTGGCAAAGGCTGGTGGTATCCGCGCAAGCTGGAAAAACTGGCACAGCTAGACAAGATGGAGGGTGTATACGTGCCATTCTGGACCTATGATGCCGACACGGATAGCAGCTGGACCGCAGAGGCTGGCTACTACTACTACGTTACCGTACACTATACCGATAGCCAGGGAAACCAACAGTCGCGCCAGGAACAGCGCATACAGTGGGTACCCGCCAGCGGCTACTACCAGCACTGGTTTGACGATGTAACTGTGGTGGCCAGTGGCGGGGTGAAGCAGAGCCGAGTGGAAGCCATATACCCCTACGACCTGGAACAAGTGGTGAACTATGACAGCCAGTACCTGCTGGGCTGGCACAGCGAGGTGTATCAAAAAGACGTGAAGGAGGGCTTTGAGGTAGCCGAGGAGATTATGGATGGCTACATCCGCAGCGAGATTATCCGCACCATACCGGGCGATACCTACCGAAACCTGCTGGTGCATACACGCAAGCACAGCATTACCTACAAGCACCTGCTGCTACCCCTCTACATTGCTGCCTATCTGTACGAGGGCAAGAGCTACCAGGTGGTTGTAAACGGCCAAAGCGGCAAGATTAGCGGTGAGAAGCCACTTAGCTGGATCAAGATCACCCTTGCCACCGTGGCAGTGCTGGCAGTGGCCACTGCCCTCTATTTCCTCTTCCGCAAGTAAGTGCGAGACCACCTACCCCAGGCTCGAGCAGATTTTTTCCTGGATGTGTATGCCGTGGTGCTGCAGATACCCCCAGGCAGGGTAAGTACGTATGGCGCAATAGCCGAGTTCTTGAGCCGGAAGGGAGCGGCCCGTATGGTGGGCTATGCGCTGAATGCACTGCCCCTGCACGAACGGGATGCCGTCCCTGCGCACCGGGTGGTGAACCGGCAGGGGATGCTTACGGGCAAAGCGTACTTTGGCACGCCCGAGCGCATGCAGCAGCTGCTGAAGGCCGAGGGGATTGAGGTGGTGGCAGACCGCGTGCAGGATTTTGATCGCCTGCTCTGGCACCCCGCCCAGGCCCTGTGGGGCTAGCGTAGGGCAGGCGGATGTGCCGCATTGTATCCATTACCCGATCTGCAACCGCACTACGCACAGCCCGCAAACCAGCCCTACGAGGCCGCCCGCGCCTGCAGCCGCAGGTACTGTAGCGTGCTGGGGGCCATGCCAAAGTCTGCCGACAGCTGAATACCCACCTGCTCGCTGGTAGCAGCCATCCGGATGATGGCCATATGGTGAATGGTGTGCTCAAAATTATAGGCCAGCTCGCGCTGTGCGTAGGTATCCATCACGATGGGGGCTGTGTCGGGCTCGGGGCTATAGCACACCTCCAGGCGGAGGGGCATGGGCTGAGCCAGCTGTGGCAGCTGCTGCTGTATTTCTGCCATCACCTGGCAGGCATAGGCGGCAGATGTCTCGATACGCATGTCTCTCTTGCGCCTGTCATAGCTCACCACCCCCTGGCTAAGCCCGTTCGACAGGCACTGGTAAAACTCAAGTATGTGGCGCGTGTGCTGGCCCAGGGTGGAGCCACCCAGCAGAGGCAGGGCCGCAGAATAGGCTTCGGCAGATACCTGCAGCAGGAATCCCTCGAGCTGGGCTAGCAGGGCACGGGTTTCAGAAACTAGATGGTGGTTTGGTTCCATAGCAGCATGGGCTTAGCTTACAGATGCACCCAGGTGCTTCTGGGCATGCAGTAGGTTGCGGCGCAGGAGGCCGAGTGAAATGAGGAAAAGCAGGATGGCAAGAACCGTAAGGGTTGGGTCTTCGCCCGGGCGAATAATCAGCTCAGTAACGATGGCGCCGCTCATGGTGCCGGCCAGCAGCAGCAGGCCCAGCAGATAGAGGCCATAGGGCCCCAGGATCCGGGTTTTGGAACCCATGGCCAGGCCACAGGCCAGCAGGAGGGCCGTAACCAGCTCCAAGCCGCCAGTCAGGTGGCGAAACCAGCTGCCCGAAAAACCCATGAACGCATTGATCTGGCCAAAAAGCTGTACCGACACGGCCAGGCCCAGCAGCTTGGGCATACTGAAAGCTAGCATGAGGAAGGCCAGCAAGGCTGAAAACTTTTTCTCGGAAAATTTCATAAAGGAAAAATCTGTAAATCAGGATGGTACGGAACCTAGATAGGAATACGCAAACCAATAACCATCATGTCATCCGTTTGAGACAGAGCACCCATCCAGGTGTCCAGCTCGGTTTTCAGTCGCACTTTCTGGGCATCCATGGGTTGCAAATGTATCTCTTGTAGCAGGCGCCGAAGCCGGGGTGGCGTAAACTTTCGGCGTGCTTCGCCCCCAAATTGATCTGTTATACCGTCGGTATAGAGGTAGATACGGTCTTCGGGCATCAATTGTATCTCGTGGGTAGTAAAGCTGGCACTGCCGCCCTCTGCTGCAGCATACAGCTGGCTGCCGCCTCCTATCGGTCTTTTTTCAGGGGCAATTTCATTCAGTTCGCCCATACGAAGGTACAGCAGCGGTCGGTTTGCACCACTGTACTGCAGCCGGCGTGTCTTCAGGTTCAGGCGTACAAGCGCCACATCCATCCCGTCCTGGGCGGTATCCCTGCCACCCCTGTCCTGGTTCAGTGCCTCGCGCACCAGGCTATTCAGCCGGTCTAGCATCGGGCCTGTGTCTGGCAGCAGTGCCTCCTGTGTAACGCGTGTGAGCATATTGCTGCCCATCACACTCATAAACGCACCCGGAACCCCGTGGCCAGTACAGTCTGCCGCACATATATACAGCTCGTCTTGCTGGTAATAAAACCAGTAAAAATCGCCGCTTACAATATCCTTGGGCTGATAGAACACAAAGGAATCGGGCAGAAACTGCGAGAGCAGCTCGTCCTTGGGCAGGATGCTCAGCTGGATTCGCCTGGCGTACACAATACTATCGGTGATATCCTGGTTTTTTTCTTCTATCTCGCGGTAAGCTGCCTCCAGGTTTTCATTCTTAGCCACGATCTCCTCGTTTGCCTCTTGTAGCTCGTGGGTGCGCTCTATCACCTTTTTTTCCAGGTTTTGGCTCAGGTCCTCCACCTCGTTGAAGGCGGTAGAAAACCGCCGCCCCAGCACGATGATCTGTAGAAAAAGGAAGCACACAAAGCCGTAGGTAACCAGCTCGGTACGTGTGCCAATACTGATGCCTGAGAGGAGAAGCAGCGCATCATGCAGGCCAGCCAGCACCACAAGCATAATGCCCAGCGCAATCAGCCTGGCGTATGGCCTGCCACGCCGCAGGGCCAGCACAAGCACGTACAGAAAATAGACGATACCAGGAGCCATGAGCACAAAGCCAAATGGCAGTACATAGGGCAGAAGGGAGCCCGGCATAAGCAGCAGCACAATACAGTAGCCAAGAAGCAGGTACTGGAGTATGCGCAGGTAGGCGGGGCGCAGGGCCTCCTGCGGAAATAGTGCCAGCAGGTAGCGCAGGCCGAACAAAACGAGGAGTACAGTGGGAATATAGTAGCCCTTGAGCTGAACCGGGAAGCTGAAGAAGGGTGCATGGAGGTTCAGCCACTGGTACACATAGTGGTCGCCAAAGAAGGCAAAGCGAACCACAAAGGCGAAGGCGATGAGGCCGAAATACAACATGCCCGTTTCCTTTCGGCGGAAGTAGTAGAGCAGCAGGTAATAGAGGGCCATGATAAGTAGGGCCCCCATTACCAGGAGGTTAAACATATTGGCCTCATCCACGCGCCCATGTACATGGGTGGGGTGGCCCAGCTCGAACTCCCCAATATCTCCCCCCAGGCCGCTGTAGTCGCTTACCTGCACCACCAGCTGTATCTCCTGCTGGCCGGGGGGCAGGTCTATCACCGTCCGGATCATCTGGGGCAGCACCGTCTCGGGGTCGCAGGCCACCTCGCCGCTGGCCATTACCTGCCTGCCATTCACAAAGATCCGGTGAGACGTCCAGATAAACGGTGTGTGCAGGCTGAAGGCCCTACCGCTGCTGGGCATGCGGATGCGCAGGGCGTAGGTGGCGCAGCCTTCGCCAGTTAGTGGATTGTTATTGATTTGATAGGAGCTCCAGGCACCGGGCACCGGGGCATACAGGTCTGGGCCCGGCTGCGCTGCCACCTGCTGTGGGCTAAGGATGCGATCCCAGTAGAACGCCCACTCACCCGCCAGCGTCAGGGTCTGGCTTTCGGCTGGGGTCCAGTTTGTAAGGTCAAGCTCGCCCCGCGTGGCCTGCTGCGCGTAGGCCCAGGGCCCACAGCAGCCCCATATAATAAGTAGCAAGGTGGTCCATTTACAACTCATCCGGGTCATCACAAGATAGTTCATACGATTCGGATTACGCGGTAAGCTATGAAGTTATTGTATCAAAAGAAACCAATAAGCCTGGCCGGGCAAACAGCAAGGTAAGCAATAGCCCGGAACCAGTACTGGGGCCCCGCGAGCAGACCTGCACCGCAATCTCGCATCCTCTCTCAATATCCTTTTAGGCCGATTTCGCGTAACAGAACGTAGTAAGGCTTGGCCCGACTTTGGTTGTAGAAGTAGAATAAAAAAATCGGACTTGGGCTTCTATTGGTTTTTTGTATTGTTGTAGAGGGAAGGTACACATAAATGAGCGTCCTAATCATACTATCCCTGCTTGTCTGCCCAGTCTTCGGGCAGGATGCAGCCCAGCCGGGAGGCGGGGAGGTGCCACCCACCCAGGTGGATAGCAGCCTGGCGGTGCACCTGGCCTACGCGGGGACGCTGGTACAGATTACGGTGGAGCATCCTACAGCGGAGGTAGTATTCCTGGAGCTGTATGACACAGATGGCTACCGGGTGTACGAGCAAATGCTGGAGCTGATAGAGGGCCGGCAATGGATGGAGCTGAAGCTGAACACCCTAAAAGATGGCAAACTGCTGGTACGATGCTATGCCGAGCCGCTAGAAAACCAGCAGCTGCGATACAAGCCCACAGACATCCAGCTGGTGAAAGACCGGAGCGAGGTAAACCTGCGGTAGATTTTCGCCGGAGAACACAGAGAACAGAGTGCGTGTTCCGGCCACAGGAGAGGCAGGCAGGGGATACGAAAGCAGATGGAGGGCAGGCTGATCTGGTTTCTCGGGCCACCTAGGCCGAGCAGGGGCAGCCGTACCAATCAGGCGGCGGGGTTCACGGTGCGCACGGCCTGCACCTCTGGCACCGCGCGGCGTATGGCCTGTTCTATGCCCGCCTTCATGGTCATCTCGCTCATATTGCAGCTGGTGCAGGCCCCCAGCAGCTCCAGCTCTACAACCAGGTCTTCGGTAATGCGGTGCAGGCGCACATCGCCCCCGTCGGCCTGCAGGTAGCCCCGTATGCTATCCAGCGCGTCCTCTATTTGTTTATGAACTGTTTCCATACGCCATTGGGGCCTGCCTAGGCCGGTATTTTTTGGGCATTCAGGATGCTGATCTGTCGGGCTAGCTCGCCGGCCAAGGCCCGAAAATGCGGGTACCAGGGGTGTGCAGGGTCCTGGGCTACGGGTACACCTGCATCACTGGTAGCGCGGATGGACTCTACGATGGGAATCTGACCCAGCAGTGGTGCGCCAAACTCGGCTGCCACCTGCTGCCCACCACCACTGCCGAAAAGCTGGAACCGGCGACCCGGCAGCTCTTCGGTTTCAAACCAGGACATATTCTCGATAACACCCAGCAGCGGTACCTGTATGTGTGGGCTGAGAAACATGCCCGCCGCCTTGCGTGCATCGGCCACGGCCACCGCCTGGGGGGTGGTAACGATGACTGCCCCGCTGAGCGGAAACTGCTGGCTAATGGTGATATGAATATCGCCGGTACCGGGTGGCAGGTCCACAATCAGGTAGTCCAGCTCTGGCCACGCCGTATCGGTAATGAGCTGGCGGAGGCTGTTGCTCGCCATGGGCCCCCGCCATACGATCGACTTGTCCGCCTCTACCAAAAAGCCAATGCTCATAACATACACGCCGTGTTGCAGAATCGGCTCCATTTTTTCCTGCCCGTCTACCTGCACCAGGTAGGGCCGCTGGTCTACCAGGCCAAACAGCATAGGCACACTGGGCCCATAAATATCGGCATCCACCAGCCCCACCCGGCTGCCGGCCTGGGCCAGTGCCACGGCCAGGTTTGCGGCCACGGTGCTCTTGCCCACGCCCCCTTTGCCACTCCCCACGGCAATCAGGTTTTTTACCTGAGGCAGCAGGCTATTCGGGTCGGCCTGCGCGGCGCGCACCCGGGCACCCATGGTTACCTCCACCTGCAGCCCGGGGTCTACCAGGGTGTGGATGGCCGTAATGCACGCATGCTGGATGGCATCCTTCATGGGGCAGGCAGGGGTAGTGAGCTCCACGGTAAAGCACACGCGCCCACCCTCCAGCCGCAGATCCTTTATCATGTTCAGGCTTACCAGGTCCTGCTTCAGGTCTGGGTCCTCCACATGTCGCAGGGCATTTAGAATATCATTTGTGCTGAGCATAGGGGTAGTAACTGTGGGAAAGCGTAAAAAGTTTGGCCAGCAGGCTACGGCAAAGATAACAAGGCCGCACGCTACTGCCCTAGCCCGCGTGGGGGTAAAATACCTGCTGATGCCAGGCGTATAGCAATATAGCACCGGCAGAGGCCACATTCAGGCTCTCTGCGCCGGCAGTACCGGGTATGTGCACGGGCTGCACAGTGGGCAGGGCTAGCAGGGCAGCCTCTACCCCATGGCTCTCACTACCCAGCAGCAGGCGGTGGCCGGGCCTAAACCGAACCGCCGGCAGTGGCTGGCCCTGCAGGTGGGCGGCCCACACGGGCTGGGTAGATGCGGCTATCCAGCCAGCCAGGTCGTCGGTATAGCCCAGCTGTAGCCGGAAGATGGCCCCCATGGTGGCACGCACCGCCTTGGCATTGTAGGCATCGGCACAGCCAGGCCCGCACAGCACCTGCCGGAGGCCAAACCAGGCCGCACTGCGCAGCAGCGTACCCAGGTTGCCCGGGTCGGCTACGCCCTGCAGGAGCAGGCAGGCATCGGGGCTGCCGGGCGGCGGGGGCCCGGCAGCCGGTAGCTGGCAGAGCACCACCACCCCCTCGGGCTGCTCCTGGTCTGCCAGCAGCTTCAGCTGGGCCTCTGTTGCCTCGTAGCAGGGCACCCCGGCGGGCGGGATGGAGGACGGGGGCAGGGCACCCAGCGCTGCCGCTGTGCCGATTACTGCCTGCATGGGCCAGTGTGCGGCCACCGCCTCGGCCAGCAGCTTGTAGCCCGCAGCCACAAACAACTGCTGCTGCTGCCGCTGCTTCTTTTGTCTCAAGGCATAAAATTGGCTAAACTTGGCCTTGGACAGGGGTTCTCTTGCCATATTGCGCACGCATGTACCGTTTCGTGTGCAATATACAGGTATCCGCACGAGCCCTGGGCGGCATTTGGTGGTTGCGCTTGCTCTGCCTACTCTACCTGGCAGGCTGCGATGCCACGCGCTACCTGCCGCAGGGCGAGAAACTGGTGAAAAACACCCCCACATTCTACGGAAACACCCAGCATGAGGATGACGAGCTACTAGACTATGTACAGACAGCACGAGACCGCCGCATCCTGATCCCCAAGTTCTACCTGCATGTATACAATGCCGGAACCGGCCTAAAGGTAGACTCCAGCTGGATAAAGGGGATGTACTACCGCTTTGACAAAAAGGGCAAGCTGCTGAATGGCACAGGCGACTGGATGCGCGAGGTAGTGGGCAGCCCCCCCACAACGGTAAACCGTGTGCAGCTGGTAAAGGACTGTAAGAACCTGGAGAACTTTTACTTTTCTCAAGGCTACTTTCATACCCAGGTTCGCTTTCGGGTAAAGCCCCTCCTGCTGAACCCCCGCAAGGCCATCGTTTCCTTTCATATTGAGGAGGGCATACCCGCCCTGTACCAGGAGGTGACGTACAACACGAAGAGTGCCCACTTCCTGGCCCTACTGGCTGCCGACTCGGCCAGCGCACTGATAAAAAAAGGCGATCCCTACCGCGAGCCGGTGCTGGTGCAAGAGCGAGAACGCATTAGTACCCTGATGCGAAATCACGGCTATTACCGCTTCTCCGCCAGCGACATTACCTTTGAGGTAGACACTACCCTGCAACGCGTACCCCTGGTGCAGCAGGTAGCGCAGGCCCGTAGCCTGCATGAGGCCGGGCTGGGCTATCAGCTCATCCGGATAAAGGTGCTGCTGCCAGACACGGGCCAGGTGTACACGGTAGACTCGCTCTATTTCAGCCTAAGCCAGGGTGCGGCCGACACAACATCCTTCCGCCTGAAGGCAGACGAACTGAGCCCCAGGATGCGCAAAGCCCTGCGCCTGCCCAGCCGCCGCCTCAGCCCCTCAAATCCCCTGGTATACTACCCCAGCTACCAGACACATAATGTGCTGAACTACAACTTCCTACAGCGCCAGGTAGCCTTCCGGCCCGACAGCCTGTATCGGCTGAATGACTACAAGCTAACACAAAGACAGCTGCAGCGGCTAGGGGTTTTTGGCCAGACCTTTATCCGAGTAGAAGCAAGCAACCGGCCCGACAAGCTAAACCTGTGGATGGAGACCACGCTGCAACCCCGCTTCTTCCACCAGGAACGGATAGAGCTCTTCCAGAGCCAGGACCGCCGCATCAACACCAACCTGCCGGGCCTGGGTGGCTCCCTCCAGCTGGGTAACCGCAATGCCTTTGGCCGGGCAGAGCAGCTAGACGTGCAGCTAAACGGAAACCTCTTCCTCTTCTCTGGCAGGCAGCGCGAACTGCGCAGCTACCAGCTATACTACCAGTACGGGTTAAATATCAACTTCAGCGCCCTACAGTTTTATTTTCTGGACAGCCTGGTCCTCCGGCTAAGCCGAAACCCTAGGCTGAAGAACCGCCTGAACTTTCATGACCGTGCTACCGGCTTCAGCTTCAACTTTAACCAGGAATTGAACCAGCAATTTCAGCGGCAAAACTTTCTGCTCAGCTGGCAGTACAGCTGGAGCCACTATGCTTTCAGCTTCAACCGACCTAGCCGCTGGCAGTCGGTCTTCAAGCCCTATGTAGTAACCTTTGTAAACTCAAAGCTGGCCCCAGACTTTGAGGCCGAACTCACCAGCGACACTGACGATGCGGGCAACTTCATCAGCGATAACGAACTGCGGGTACGCCTCTTCACGCTACGCGACTTTGAATCGCGCCTGGTAACTGCCAGCACTTATATACGTACCTACAGCCTGCACTACCTGGGCAAACAGCGCAGCCCAGGCTGGTATCTGCGTATGCAGGCCGACCTGGGGGGCAATGTGCCCTGGCTAATAGACTACGCACGCACCCAGCTGGGCAGCGAGTCGGATGATATATCAGCGCGCAGTATAGGCGTGCAGGGCCTGGTGTACAGCCAGTTCTACCGCCTAGGCCTGGATAGCCGCATGAGCCAACAGCTGTCGCGCAGCACGCAGGCGGTGTTTCGCCTGCAGTGCGGAGCGGGCCGCAGCTTCAACCACACCCCCACTGTTCCGTTCGAGTATCGTTTCTTCTCGGGGGGGGTGAGTAGCGTGCGCGGATGGCAAAGCAACACGCTGGGCCCCGGTACCTATCCGCAGGATGTTACCCAAATATATGCCCTGGGGGGTGAGTTTAAGCTGGAGGCCAATGCCGAGTACCGCTGGGTGGTAAATAGCCCCCTGGAGCTTGCCCTCTTTATGGATGCCGGGAACGTATGGTTCTGGGATGCCAGAGAGCTGGAAGACCCACGAGTCGTGTTGAGTGCAGACAACCTGGAGCTGGGTATCGCCGCCGGAATTGGCTTCCGCTTCAATTTTGACTTTCTTATCCTGGCGCTCGACCTGGGCCAGCAGCTGTACGCCCCAGACCTGAGGGGATGGGTAACCAGGCGGCTACTGACTGACCTGGGAGCAGACCGGCTGCAATACAACCTGGGCATAGGCTATCCCTTCTAGCCTATTACCTGTCTATGCCCGGAATACACGCACAGGCAGAGGTAGACTGTACACCTAAATCCTTGGCGCACCCGAATGTCCTATTACCCGCCTCGCAATCCATCGAGGTTTTCCATTCAACCTCTTTCTTTTTTCCAAAGACTCAGATAGAAATCTGGAGAATGATCGAGCGCATTGCCCGATTCGTCCTCTTGAAACCATAGAAAATCCTCCTTCACATTGCCCTTGGTCAGGGTTATATAAATCAGCCCACCATGATAATTGCTCCAGCTTATGTACGTTTGCTTCCCCTCTAATTTGTATCTCAGGGGGTTGGACAGCTTCTCTTCAAAACGTATGGGCCAAAATGCCTGGCCCCGCTCACCGTAATAGATCTCGAGCTCTCCGTTCTGGATAGTCGTATATAGAACTGCGTTTTGTGACACGGAGATACCCAGAAGCGAGTTGGGGCACAGAAGGGAAACAATCCATCCATCACTAACATCTTTAATATCCTCGATACTCCCCGCAAAGGCCTGCTCGATACCATCCGGGTTTAAACATCGTATATACGCTCCGCAAGCCGCTATGCAATCCAATAAATATATCTTCGGGGAGCCGCGAAATCGGACTTCATACCTACACACAACCATTGGCTCCGAGACCTTTATCTTTCTAATAAGTTCGAGTTTTATTCTCAATCCTCCCCTGCCATTGGCATAATAGATCGTCGGCCCTTTATTCTCTGACTCAAGAATCAGTATCTCACCCGTATCTTTGTCAACATAGATACCATTCGGGAAATCATTGTACTGGCCGCTGGCAAGACCGAGCAACAAATACAACAGGGTCACAGCTCGCTTCATGCTGAAAAACTAAGGCTTTTGCTGCATGAAGTACGCCACAGTATCCCTCGAAACACAGTCGACTCCGTCCTCTGTGCGTGGGGTATCGGGCCAGGCGCAGCTTAGGGTAAAGCCAGGGCCGAAAGTAGGCGGTAGTGTGCCAAGCAGGGGCTTTTTCATGGTTCTGCGGGGCTTAGTTCCAAGATTAGCACATAAAGGTAAAAACTACCCCTACCTCCCTACCGGATGACCGTAACCGTGCGCTGCAGCTCGCGCGTGCCACCCTGGCAGTCCGGCACCTGGATCAGCACTACATACACCCCCTCGGGCAGGTCTGCCGTGCCGTCGGTACCGCGCCAGGGTTCGCTGCCGGCATACACCTGCTGGCCCCAGCGGTCGAATACCTGCAGGCGGTAGCCTGCACCCAGCTGGCTGGGGCTGGGATACTGGTCGTTCAGGCCGTCGCCATTGGGGGTAAAGACGTTGCCCCAGCTGGTTACTAGCTGTTGCGCCGCGTCGGCTACCTGTAGGCTAGCCGTAGCCGTGCGCCCACAGCGGTCGCGTATCGTGAGGGTAAGGGTGCCCGCCAGATTAGCGGCGGGGGTGTAGCTGGGCTGGGTGCTTAGCAGGCTGCCGTCTTCGCTGGTCCAGGCATAGTTTAGGCCAGGCTCTGCGGGCACCTGCA
>JAJTIE010000013.1 GCA_021300195.1 Bacteroidota bacterium
GCCCGGAGGTACGTTCCTTACGCGTTACGCACCCGTTCGCCGCTCTTCCCGAAAGAAGCGCTCGACTTGCATGTATTAGGCCTGCCGCTAGCGTTCATCCTGAGCCAGGATCAAACTCTCCATTGTAAAAGAAGTTGATCCCGCTTCGCTTGTGGATTCTTTTGTGCTGTACATACTTGTACGTACTTCCAAAACCTCAAAGAACTTCCAATTTTCCAGCTTTCCACTTTGCTTTCGCGCCGCGTTCAGTGTCGAATGGGAGAGCAAAGGTAGGGCAAGTCTCTATTCCTGTCAATAGCTGCTGAAAAAAAATCTTACTTTTTCCTGTGCTCTCAAGCAGAGGACGGCTCGTTCAATACCTTGAAACACATCTAATATTCTTATAATCAATAAAATAGAGAACGACTGTACCTAGAAAGATAACCCCTACTGGATTATAAAAAAGTACGCAGCACCTCCACCACGGTTCGGTCATTCTTCAGTTGCTGAAGGACGCAGATAAACTATCGGACATGCACCTGACCCTTGCGGAATACTGGAGCTTGTGAGCTCATACTGTCTAAAAAACACCCTGTACCTGAAGGCCATCCCCTTCCGTTACATTAAGTTCGGGGCTTTCACCCGATGCCCAAGCAGAGAGATGGCCTGAGGATGCACGCTGTGCTTTAGGGCCGCTGCCAGCCGGCCTCTAGCAACTGCAGAGACGAGGCAATGGTAGCAGTAAAGCGTTCGCTGGAAACACGCCCCCGCAAGGCCCGCATTTCCAGGTGCAGCAGGGCTCCAGAGCGCACATCAGCCACTACCAGGAAGTACTGGTCGGCCCTACGGCCATCCAGGTAGCCCATCAGCCCAAAGTAGGGTGTGTCATAGTGCTGAGCCAGCTGGCAGTAGTCGGGGCCAATCTGAGGCGGGTAGCTAAGCAACACCGCGGTAGAAGCACCCCGCCGGGTAGCCCGTGCATAGCGAGATGGGTCCTGCTGGGCCATGGCGCGCACGATGGCGTGCTCCAGCGGAGCTACATCGGAAAAATACAGGCTACCCACCTGGCCGATGTGATCGTGGTCGAGGGTCTGCACCTGAACGCTGGCACGCGCTGCCAGGCCGGCGATAGCCTGTGCAAAGCCCTCGCGCGCCTTTCGCTCGGTCTCCAAGATGAGATTCATCTGGGCTTCGGTCTGTGCTTCCTGCTCCAGCTGCGCCAGGCTCTCGTTGATAAAGACCGGGTCTAGCAGCACCAGTTTTTTCACCGAATAGTCCGGGTGGGGATACTTCTGCACCAGTAGGCGCTGGCTAGGCCCACAGCCTACCAGCAGGGCTAGGCCTACCAGCAGCATGCTAGGGTGCAAAGATGGGCGTAAATTCATTGTAGGGGCTGTAAGGAAATTTTTCTTTGAACGCTTGGATGGGTTGTGTGCTGCGCTGGTGCTGTGCCTGTGCCCAGGCAGCAGCAAAGTGCAGCTGCTCGGCCCCTGGGTACAGTGCCGCGTAGTGCAGCGCATAGCCGTGGGCTGCCTGCGCCAGCTGGCTGGCCGTACTTAGCCGCAGGCTATGCAGGTAGCGGTTGTAAGCGTCGGTATATTGAGCCTGGGGGGCAGGTACCACCCTGCCATAGGTGGCCGTGCCCAGCAGGCAGTAGTGGTGCAGCTGCATAAGGTTCAGCACCACCAGGGCATGCAGGAACGGCTCGCCTGGCTGCTGCCTGGCCAGCTGTAGCACTTCGTACAGGCTGCGTCCGTAGTCGCCATGCCGGTAGTGGGTATAGGCACTCGCGTAGCGAGCCCAGCGTACAATGCCTGCATGGCGCGCATCCACAACGGGACTGAGGGTTGTGTCGGGCACGGAGCCAACCAGCAGGGCATTTAGCTGCTGCAGGCGCAGGGGGATGGCAGGGTGCGTAGCCAGCGAGTCGGCAGTGAGCGGCACACCCAGCTGCTGCAGGGTGTCTATCAGGGCTGCCTCTTTATCCGGGCCTGCAGCAGGCGGCCTGTAGGCAGTGGGGTCGTGTGGCCAGCTGTATTCGTCCGTACTCAGTGCCACGTGTAGGTCCAGGCGGGTGGGATAGGCGTCCGCATCACAGGTCTCCAGGCGGGCCAGGGCTGTAGCAGCTGCCTGCGCCGGGTAGCCCGTCTTTCGGTACAGTGCCAGACCCAGCGAGTCGGCCTGTAGTTCGGCTTCGCGGCTGTGGCGATAGGCTTCCAGCAGGGCACGCAGGGCTTTCTGCTCCAGGGTATACTGCAGCATGGGTAGGGAGTTTCTTACTTCACGTCGCGACTTACCCGCCACCAGGCTACGCGCATCGCGTGCAAGGCGCTGCTGGGCATGCAGCTGGTGCTGCAGCTGCACCAGGCCGTGGCGTAGCCGCTGGTGGGCTAGCTCGTGGCACAGCACGTAGGCCACCTCCGCCTCCGATGCCAGCCGGCTCAGCAGCCCCATGTTCAGGAAGGTAGTATACTCATTCCAGTTTACCGCGTTGGGTACCGTGTAGCGGGTAAGGAATACGCGGTTCTTGGGCGATAGCTCGGCATTGGCAGCCAGTATGCGGGCAAAGATGCCTGCCACATACCGGCTAAGCGTATCGCCAAACAAGATATCACCCGACAGGAAAGCCTCTTGCAAGGCCTGGTCTCGCTGCAGGTTATAGCTATACAGCTGCAGGCGGTTCAGGTCTCGGTAGTGGTCCAGCATCTGTAGCTGTCGCTCGGCACGCACCTCGGGTGCCAGCATCATGCGCTCGGGCACCGGGCCCTGCTGTCGCATCGGGTGATAGGCCGTATCGGGCTGGGCCTGTAGGCGTATACCCGACAGCCCCAGTAGTAGGGCCAGCGTCAAAACGGATTTAATAAGCCGTGTCATAGTTCAAATATAGCCCCTTTACACCGATAGCATGAGGCGCAGGGCATCGGCTACCGATCGGTCATTCTTCAGTTTCGGAAACTTATTCTGCCCGCCCAGCTTGCCCTGCTGCTTCATGTAGGCACGGCAGGCCCCATCGGGGAGCACATAAACGGCGGCGGGGGCTAGCATATGGCCAGCCCGTAGGTCTTCGTAGTAAGGGTTCTGCTGGCGCATTTTCTCATCCAGCCGCTGGGCAAAGGCATCCAGCGAGGCGGGGCGCTGGCTAAACTCGATGTACCACTCATGCCGGCTACCCTGCTCGGCCACATACGGGGCCACGGTATATTCGGCCACCTGGCCCCCCGCAGCCTGCACTGCGTATTGCAGGGCGGCAGACACCTCCTCCTCTATCACATGCTCACCAAAAGCCGACAAAAAGTGCTTCACCCTGCCCGTTACCTTCAACCTGTAAGGGGCTGTGCTCACAAACTTTACCACATCGCCAATGACGTACGACCACAGGCCTGCGTTCGTAGTGAGCACGATCGCGTATTGCTCACCCAGCTGCACCTCCCACAGGGGTAGCCTGCGGGGGTTTTCGTGGTAGTATTCTGCCAGGGGTACAAACTCGAAGAAGATGCCATAGTCCAGCATCAGCAGCAGGGCATCCACACTGGGGTCCTCCTGGATGGCGATAAAGCCCTCGCTGGCCGGATAGGTTTCCACCGTGTCTTGCAGGCGGCCAAAGGCAGCCTGAATAAGGGGGCGATAGGGGGTATAGTCTACCCCCCCCTGCACAAATACATCGAGCTTGGGCCACAGCTCGGCGGGCTTCTTGCCTGTTTCGGCTTCTACCCGCTCATAAAACATCTGCACCCAGGGGGGTATGCCACTAATCAGGCGCAGGTCCTGGCTGCGAGTCTCGCGGATGATGGCTGCCAACTTAGCCTCCCAGTCTTCGATGCAGTTGGTATCAAACGTAGGTACCCGGTTTCGCTGCAGGTAGGCAGGCACAAAGTGCTGGGCAATGCCACTGAGCCGCCCTACGGGGATGCCCGCCACGTTTCGCTCCAGGGCGGGGCTACCACTCAGGAAGATCATCTTGCCGTCCAGAAAATGCGCGTTGCCGGTGTGGTAGATGTAGCACAGCAGGGCATCCTTTGCCCCGCGCACTTGTGCCTGCATCATCTCTCGGGTCAGGGGGATGTGCTTGGCCCCGCTGGTGGTGCCGCTGGTTTTGGCAAAGTAGAGCGGTCGGCCAGGCCACAGCACATCAGGCTGGCCGGCATAGGCACGGTCTATATAGGGCTGAAAGGCTTCGTACTCGCGTAGTGGCACCCGCTGGCGATAGGTTTCGTAATCGCGGAATGCCCCAAAACCGTACGCTTGGCCAAACTGGGTAAGGGCAGCCCGCTCCAGGTGACGGGCTAGCAGCTGGCGCTGGTGGGCCTCCGGCTCAGCAGCCATGCGGTGTATCTGAGCCACCCGCTGGCGAGCTAGCAGCTTGGCAATGGCAGTCTTGACAGACATAGCAAAAACAGGTTTAGAAACACAAAAAACAGCCCAAAGGTACTGAAATGCGCATACAGGCGGGTAGCGTGCCCGGCCGGGGCAGCCATACCACACAGCTGTGTATATTTAGCCTGCCAATAACGTGCAGCCTGGCTGCCAGAACACGAGAACCATGAAGATATACACACGAAAGGGCGACACCGGCCACACAGGCCTACTGGGCGGCACCCGGGTGCCCAAGTGGCACCTGCGTATAGAGAGCTACGGCACGGTAGACGAGCTGAACAGCTGGCTGGGCCTGCTGGGCAGCCTGCCCGAGGGCCAGCCCCAGCTGGCGCAGCTGCGCCGTATACAGGATCGCCTCTTCACGCTGGGTAGCCACCTGGCTGCCGACCCGGAGAAGAACCAGTTTGCCCTGCCCCAAATCCAAGAAGCGGATATAGCGGAGCTGGAGGCGGGGATAGACCTGATGGAGGCAGATCTGCCAGCGCTAAAGAACTTTGTGCTACCTGGTGGCAGTGCGGCCAATGCGCAGGCACACATAGCACGCTGTGTATGCCGCCGCGCCGAGCGTATGACCGCTGCCCTGCATGCCGAGAGCCCTGTGGAACCGGTGATCCTGAAGTACCTGAACCGACTATCGGACTGGTTGTTTGTATTTGCCCGCTGGCTTAGCCTACAGGCCCAGAGCGAAGAGGTGGTATGGAAACCGCGTCAAGACTGAACGGAAATGGCATACGGCAGCTAGTGGGGGGCTAGTGTCAGCACAGCCGCACGATGCGGTATAGTGCAGCTGTGCTGCGGCTTGCCTGTGCTAGATGCGGCTGAAGATGCGCCCAGGCTTCTGGGCCACATAGCCCTTGAACTCGAGGGTAAGCAGCAGAGATACCAGCCGGTTGGGCTGGATGTGCGCCTGATAGCTAAGGCGGTCCAGGCCCGACTCGCCCTGCTCCAGCAGATGGAGCACCTGCTGCTCCTCAGCGCTCAGGTCTGCCTGTATAGGCCGGAAGCGGGGGGTGCCGGGGCGGCCCTGGGGGCGAGCCGCCAGATTCAGGTCTTCCAGCACCTCCTCCGGGTCTGTTACCAGCCTGGCTATCTGGTCGCGTATCAGGCGGTTGCAGCCCGCCGAGTAGGTGTCTCCCACCCTGCCGGGCAGGGCATATACATTGCGGCTCTGGTCAAAGCCCAGCCTGGCGGTGATGAGGGCCCCGCCCTTTTCAGCAGCCTCTATCACAATGATGGCCTCGCACAGCCCGCTTATGATGCGGTTTCGTTCGGGGAAGTGAGCGGCATCCGGCTCGGTGCCGGTCATGTACTCACTTATCAGCGCACCCTGCTCCTGCATCTGGCTGGCCGTACGGCGGTGTGCGGCAGGATACAGCTTGTCTAGCCCATGGGCAAGCACCCCCAGGGTGCGTCCGCCGGCCTCTAGCACAGCGCGGTGGGCTACTATGTCTATGCCATAGGCTAGGCCACTCACCACCGTGTAGCCCAGGGTGGCAAAATACTGGGCAAAGCGCGTGGCAGCCTGCCGGCCATAGTCGCTGGCCCGGCGGGTGCCTACTATGGCAATGCAGGGCTCGCTGCCAAAGCTGTAAGCCCCCCGGGTAAACAGAAAAATCGGCGCATTGTAGATGCTCTTCAGTGCCTCGGGATACCCGGCCTCGCTATAGCAGCGCATCTGTATACCCTGCTGCTGCATGTAGTTCAGCTCCAGCTCGGCCCGCTGCAGGTAAGTGGCGGCATCCTGCCGCAGGGCCGCTACCAGCTTTGGGCCCACATCGGGTATTTTTAGCAGCATGCCCGGCGGGGTATGAAAAACCTGCCTGGCTCCGCCACAGTAGGCTACCAGGTTCTTGGCCGTTACACTACCCACTTTGGGTATCTGGCTGAGGGCCAGTAGGTACTGTTTCTCTTCTGTTGTCATGTATGCCTGTGTTTTGATTGTTTGTGCTGCTGGTGGCCCCAGGGCCGTTTGCTCCGTTTCCCGCTACTTGTAGTCCAGAACTTCAATCTCTACTCGGCGGTTTTTCTGTCGGTTTTCGGGGCTGGTATTGGGCACCAGTGGACGGCTCATGCCATAGCCTGCGGGTTCCATCTGGGCATACAGCAGGCCTCGGTTTACCAGGTATTCTATCACAACTTTGGCACGCGTAAGGCTCAGGATCTGCTTGGTGGAGGGGTCTCCGGTATCATCTGTGTGGCCCGCTATGCGCACACGCACGCTGGGGTTCAGCTTCAGGAACCGGTAGATGCGGTCCAGCTCGGCATACGAATCCTTGCGCAGCACAGCCTGGCCTGCATCAAAGTGTATGTTACTCAGATTCAGCTTCTCTCCGCGCGCAATGGGCTTCAGCAGGATGTCAAACCGATTCTCGGTATGCAGCTGGCGGGGGGCCAGCACTACGGCTGCGCTGTAAAACATATAGCCGGGTACCTGCACACCCAGGCTGAGGTCTGCACTGTCGGCAAAAGACATAAAGTAGGTGCCGATGGTGGTATCGCTCTGCACACTGGCCACCACCCGGTTCGTTTCGTTGTGGATGAGGCTCACCTCGGCAGGGATTACCGCCTGAGAGTTGGCATCGCGCACATAGCCCACCAGGGTGGTGGGCAGGGTGGCACGCGGCCGGGGCCTGAAGCCCATGTTTGCTACCCACACGTCATTTCCGCCATAGGTGGTGGCATAGTTCAGGTCAAAGTCGGTGCTGCTGCTGCTGCCTATGGCCAGGTAAGATCCGTCTGCCAGCGCGTGTGCTGCATACAGCTGCTCGCTCTTGCTACCGCCATAGTTTTGGCTCCAGCGCACCACTCCGTCGGCATCGGTGCACATCAGCCAGCCGTCGTACTTGCCATAGCAGTCGGGCAGCAGGCCATCATTGCTGCGGCTGGTGGCGGCTACCAGCAGGCTGCCATCTTTGGCCACTTGCAGGCTGTTTCCGCCATCGTCTTGGCTACCGCCATAGGCCTTCATCCATTTCAGCTGCGCATCGGCATCCAGCCGCGCCAGATAGATGTCATTCTCGCCCTGGCTGCGGTGTATCTGGCCACTGCTGCTATAGGTGGTGCCCACCATCAGCAGGTCGCCATCCGGCAGCTGGCTGAGGCCAAACACATCATCGAAGGAATCTCCACCCACATTCTTTACCCACAGGATGTTGCCATCGGGCTGTATCTTTACGATCATAACATCGGTGCGGCCATTATTCCCTTTCAGGTGTCCATCCTTGCTGTCCGAGGGGCCTGCCGCCAGGTAGTTTCCGTCTTGGGTGGCTATCAGCACCTTCAGCTTGTCATTCTGGCTGCCCCCTATGCTGCGCTCCCACTGCAGCTTGCCCTGTGCGTCCAGCTTTACCAGCCAGCCATCCAGGCCGCCATGGTTTTCTTTTACATCGCGCTGGTTGCTGCCAGTTTCTCCGGCTATCAGGAAGCCGCCGTCTGGCGTGGGCAGCAGGGCCGAGCCCCGGTCATTCCCCTGGCCCCCATAGCCGCGTGCCCAGCGCAGGCGCCCCAGGGCATCCACGCGCAGCACAAACAGGTCGCGCTCGCCCTCGCTGTACTCAGGGCTGTCGCTGTAGCCACATACCACCAGGCCACCATCGGGCAGGTACTTCACGTCTGCGGGCTGCTCCGTAAGGCTGCCCCCATAGGCGCGCCGCCACAGCACATCTCCCACCAGGTTGATCTTGAAGAGCAGGACATCTGCATCTCCGGTGGTTTTCTCCAGCTCGGGCACATCATAGCTGTAGGTACCGGCCACAATGATGAAGCTACTGTCGGGCAGCAGTTCCATGGCATAGGCATCGTCATAGGCACTGCCGCCTATACAGCGCTGCCACAGGATTTCGGGCGCAGCCTCCTGCGCCTGCACCCACCCGGCCAGTAGGGCCAGAAAAAGCAGTGTACCCGGAAAAATGGCGCGCGAAATTTTGCCCAGAAAGGAAAAGAAGCCGTTTTGCATAGGCCGAAAATACAACACTACCCGCCCGCCCCGCAAGCCTTTCCAGCTTTTGCATAGGCAACGCGCAGCCTGCCGGGCACCCGTTTTCATGTTTTTTCGTTATATTGGCTATCGATCGTATGGCAAACGTTGCACCCCATCCCGAGCTGCTGGCCCTGCTCCAGCAGGTGAAAGACCCCGAAATCCCCACCCTTAGCCTGGTGGAACTGGGTGTGATAGAGCAGGCCGAACTGCGGCCAGATGGCAGTGTGTACGTAGAGCTGATCCCCACCTTTGCAGGCTGCCCGGCTATTGCGTTCATGGCCCTGGAGGTAGAGCAGGTGCTGAAGAATGCCGGCTATACACAGCCAATGGTGGTGATAAACAAGCATAAAGGCTGGGATAGCAACAAGATAACGGAAGCCGGGCGCCAGCATTTGCTCGACTTTGGCCTAGCCCCCCCACCCCGCCACCAGGGCGACTACGCGGTGGAGGCCGTGGCGTGCCCCCACTGTGGCAGTAGCCGAACCGTGCTAAAAAACCCCTTTGGCCCCACCCTGTGCCGTGCCATACACTACTGCCAGGACTGCCGGGAAACGTTTGAGCAATTCAAGCCCCTCTAGGCAGTCGAACGGCTCCCTGGATGGGGCTGAGCCCACGC
>JAJTIE010000014.1 GCA_021300195.1 Bacteroidota bacterium
CTCATCCTGGCCTATATGCGCGCCCTCCGCGCGGGCGATACCGAGGTGGTGGTGCGGGGGTAGTGCCCATTTGTGCGTAATTTGGCCCCATGCCATACCGAATTTTTGTGCGTGCCACGCTGCTGCTGCGCCTGCTGCGGCAGATGGGCCTGGCCATTGCCCTCATCCTGGGCGTAATGGCGGTGGGCGTGCTGGGCCTGATGCTGCTGGAAGACTTTGGCCTGGTGGATGCCCTGTACATGACCATCATTACCGTTAGCACCGTAGGCTTCCACGAGGTGCAGCCCCTGGATACCCCAGGCAAGCTCTTCATCAGTGGGGTGATCCTCACAAACATTGGTATTTTTGCCTACGCGGTGTCGAACATAACCGCCTTCTTTATGGACGGGGGCATCCGCGATATGCTAAGAGACCATGCAATGAACCAGAAGATAGCCCGGCTGAAGGGCCATGTGGTGGTGTGCGGCTACGGCCGCATAGGCCAGAAGGTGGTGGACGAACTGATGGCCCAGGGTGCCGAGTTTGTGATTGTGGAACAGCGCAAAGAGCAGGTAGAGCGCCACCGGGCCGATGAGCGCCTGCTGTTTGTAGAGGGCAATGCCATAGAGGATGAGGTAATGACCCAGGCAGGCATAGAGCAGGCCGGGGCCCTGATATGCACCATGCCCGACGATGCCGCCAATGTGTTTGTAGTACTGGCCGCACGCCAGCGCCGGCCCGACCTGAGCATCGTAAGCCGCGCGAGCCTGACGGGCAGCGCCAGCAAGCTGAAACAGGCCGGTGCCGACCACGTGGTGATGCCCGAACTGATAGGCGGAAACGTAATGGCCGGCATCGTTACACGCCCGCACACCCACAGCTTCCTCAGCATGGTTACCAGCCGAGATAGCGATGTGTTCTTTGAGGAAATAGACGTGAGCCAGTTTGACCGCGACTGTGTGGGCCAAACCCTGCGCGAGCTGGACCTGCGAAACCTGACCGGCGCCAGCGTAATCGGCTTTGGACTACCAGGGGGTAGGTATATCATCAACCCCGATGCCAACGAAGTGATCCGGCCCGACAGCAAGATCGTGATACTGGGAAACAAGACCCAGATAGGCAACGTTACCCAGCTGCTGAAGCCTGAGGCCAAGCCCTGAGTGGGCACCCACCACCCAAACGGCACAACCAACACCCCTGCGGGAAAATACCGGCCCCGCGGCCGTTTTTGTCCACATCCGCTGGGCTATGCCTGGTGCCACACTGCTTCAGATCCATTTTTTGGCTATTTTTGGCCCCGCATGTACCCTAACGTCAGCCTGTATGAGTGAGAATAAACAAGACTATACCGCCTCCAACATCCAGGTGCTGGAGGGACTGGAGGCCGTGCGCAAGCGCCCGGCCATGTACATTGGCGATGTAGGCGTCCGCGGGCTGCACCACCTGGTGTACGAGGTGGTGGACAACAGCATAGATGAGGCTATGGCCGGCCATGCCTCTTTCATCCGGGTTACCATCCACACGGATAACTCCATTACCGTGCGCGACAACGGGCGGGGCATCCCCACCGATATGCACGCCAAGGAAAAGCGCAGTGCCCTGGAGGTGGTGATGACCGTGCTGCACGCCGGCGGAAAGTTTGACAAGGACTCGTACAAAGTATCGGGCGGCCTGCACGGTGTGGGGGTAAGCTGCGTAAACGCCCTGAGTACCGAAACAACCGTGCACGTATACCGGGACGGAAAAGTATACTTCCAGGAATACCGCATTGGGGTGCCGGTAGAGGCCGTAAAGGTGATCGGCGACTCGACACCCGAAGAGCGGGGCACCGAAACACACTTTCGGCCCGACGATACCATCTTTACCCACACCGAGTACAAGTTCGAGATCCTGGCGAGCCGCATGCGCGAGCTGGCGTACCTGAACCGGGGCATCAAGATTACCCTGACCGACGAGCGGGAGGAAATAAAGGATGAACAGACAGGTAAAACACGCTACCTGAGCAAGACCTTTTACAGCGAAGGCGGCCTGAAGGAATTTGTGCGCTACCTGGACCAGGGGCGCGAGCCGCTAATGAAAGAGGCTATCTACATAGAGGGGCAGGACGACGCCGGCCTATACCCCGTAGAGCTAGCCATGCAGTACAACACCGGCTATAAGGAGAACATCCACTCCTACGTAAACAACATCAACACACACGAGGGCGGCACGCACATAAGCGGCTTCAAAAGCGCACTGACGCGTACCCTGAAGAAATATGCCGAGAGCTCGGGCTTACTGAACAAGATCAAGTTCGAAATCTCTGGCGAGGACTTCCGCGAAGGCCTTACGGCCATTTTGTCTATCAAGGTGCCCGAGCCCCAGTTTGAGGGCCAGACGAAAACCAAGCTCGGAAACAGCGACGTGGCCGGTGTGGTGGAGAGCATTGTGAACAAGCAGCTGGCCTACTACCTGGAGGAGAACCCCAATGTAGCCAAGGGCATCGTGAAGAAGGTGCTGCTGGCCGCCGAGGCACGCTACGCGGCCAAAAAGGCCCGCGAGATGGTGCAGCGCAAGACGGTAGGCATGGGCGGTGGCCTGCCGGGTAAGCTGGCAGACTGTAGCAGCAACGACCCCTCGCTCTGCGAGCTGTACCTGGTGGAGGGCGATAGCGCAGGTGGCAGTGCCAAGCAGGGCCGGAACCGAAAGTTCCAGGCCATCCTCCCCCTGCGGGGCAAAATCCTGAATGTGGAAAAAGCCCACCCCGTACGTATCTACGAAAACGAGGAGATCAAGAACATCATCACCGCCATGGGCATAACCGGGGTGGGCCAGGATGAACTAAACCTGGAACGGCTCCGCTACCACAAACTCGTTATTATGACCGATGCCGATGTGGACGGCAGCCACATCCGCACCCTGCTACTCACCTTTTTCTACCGCTACCTTACGCCCGTTATCGAGGAGGGCTACCTGTATATAGCCCAGCCCCCGCTCTACCTGGTGCGAAAGGGGCGCGAGGAGCAGTACTGCTGGACCGAAGAGGACCGCCGGAGCGCCATACAGCGGCTGGGCGGAGGCGACGAAGGCAAGGTAACCGTGCAGCGCTACAAAGGCTTGGGCGAAATGAACCCGGAGCAGCTGTGGAGCACCACCATGGACCCCGAAACCCGCACCATGCAGAAGGTGAGTGTGGAAAACGCCGCCGAGGCAGACCACCTGTTCAGCATGCTGATGGGCGATGAGGTGGCACCCCGCCGCGAATTTATCGAGCTGAATGCCAAGTATGCCAAACTGGATGTGTAGCCGGATGCTGTATGAAGAGAAAGACAGGGCGGCGCAAGATTGCCATCATTTGTTACGGGCTCGATAAATCTGTTCAGTTTGAGGAGGTTGCCTGCAGGCTGAATCCTGACCTCTTTTCGCAGAAGTATCTCTTCCTGAAGCTCCACGCCCGGAAGTCTGACTTCGAGTCTTTCCTGGATACTGCGGGTATTCCTTACCTAACTATACGCTGCGATAGAGGCAGTCGATATCCCTGGGCCTTTATCCGGATTTTTATAGAGCTGATAAGATACCGACCTCATGTGGTTCACACCCATTTACTAATTGCGAACTACTTGGGCTTGCTTGCTGCCCGTATAGCACTTGTAAAACGACGATACTACACCCGGCATCACTCCATTGAGCATCATCTGGTGAGCAAGAAGGCCGTATGGGCCGACCGCATTTGTAATTCACTTGCTACCAAGGCGATTGCCATCTCGCCCATGGTCGGGCGTATCCTGGTTGAAAAGGAACACCTTTCGGCGGATAAGGTGTATCTATTGCCACATGGATTCAACCTGGATCTATTCTCAAAGGTAGATGCCGCTCAGGTTTCTGGTATACGGGCCAAACATGCCATCCCCTCAGATCGTGTAGTGATTGGTGTTGTGTCCAGATTTGTAGTTTGGAAGGGTTATCAGTACATCATTCCTGCCTTTCAGCGGCTCTATGCGGAGCACCCCGAGGTACATCTGGTAATAGCCGGGAACAACGGGGTGTATAGAGCGGCAGTAGAGCAGTTGCTCTCCTCTCTACCGCAAGGCAGCTACACAGTAGTAGGTTTCGAGCCGAATTCTTATGCCTTGTATAAGACGTTTGATCTCTTTGTACATGTACCCATCGGTCCTGAGCGCGAAGCCTTTGGCCAGATCTATATTGAAGCACTGGCTGCTGGAGTGCCCAGTATCGTTACCCTGTCTGGTATTGCACCGGAGATTATGCGCCACAAAGAGAATGCCTGGGTTGTACCTTTCGAGGACAGCGCAGCGATCTACACAGGCTTGAAATTACTGCTGGATACAGACCTCCGGAATAGGCTGGTGAATCAAGGAAAAAAGGATGTTGCCCCCTATGGTATAGACATTATGGTAAAGCGCCTGGAAGAGCTCTATAGCAGCTAGCACCCCACACCCCTGCTCTCTCTTTTCCGCGTCTCCTTTTTAGCCAGGTTTTCTTTTTAACACATCCTTAACGTATGCCCAGCGTGCAGCTTATGTGCATAGGCGTGCTTTGCGGCTTGGGGGAGAAAAAGGCTAATTTTCCCGCTATTTTTGTGTTATGGCATCCAAGCTGTCGAAAAAGAGAATCCTGGTTGTAGACGATGAGCCAGACATCGTGGAGTTTATCGAGTACAACCTGAAGGGGGAGGGCTACGAGGTGTATACCGCCCACGATGGCCTGCAGGCTCTGGAGGTGGCCAAGGTAGCCAAGCCCGACCTGGTGCTGCTGGACATTATGATGCCCAAGATGGATGGTGTGGAGGCCTGCCGCCGCCTGCGTGAGCTGCCCGAGGCCCGTCATGCCTACATTGTCTTCCTCACTGCACGGGCAGAAGAGTACAGCGAGTTGGCTGGCTTTGATGCCGGTGCGGACGACTACATCACCAAACCCGTTCGCCCCCGCGTACTTACCAGCAGGCTGAAGGCCCTCTTTCGCCGGGGAACCGAGGAGGATGCAGTCCAGGAGGCCGGAACCCTGGAGGTAGCCGGCCTGCGCATTGTACGGGATGAGTTTATTGTATACCGGGGCGATAGCCCCATCAATCTGCCCAAGAAGGAGTTTGAGCTGCTGTACTTCTTGGCCAGTAAGCCTGGCAAGGTGTTTAGCCGCGAAACCCTGCTCGAAAAAATATGGGGGAACGACGTGTATGTAGTACCCCGTACCATAGACGTGCACATCCGCAAACTGCGCGAAAAGCTGGGTGAGCAGTATATCCAGACGATCAAGGGCGTTGGCTACAAGTTTGCCGGATGAGGCCACTTAGGCACCAGACACTTACTACCTTTCTGCTTAGCCTGTTGCTATCTGCCGGGCTGGCTTGTTTGATCTATTTATACAGCGGACAGCTTCCTTGGCAGCTGGCTGTGGCGTCCTCCGGCCTGGTATTGCTGGTCATCGGCCTAGCGCTGGAGGTGCTGCTGTATGGTCCGGCCCGCCGTATGCACCGCCGCCTGCGTACTGCCCTGGGCCGCAATGACGGCGATGGCCCACGGCTGCACCTGGCACAGCCCCGGGGGAACCCCATCACCGCCCTGTATGGCACCATTCTGAAGGCCACCGGGGCCATGCGGCGCGAGTATGCCGAGCTGCGCAAGATCGAGATGTTTCGCCGAGAGTTTCTGGGCGACGTGAGCCACGAGCTAAAGACACCCATCTTTGCCATCCAGGGCTTTATCGAAACCCTGCTGGATGGCGCACTGGAAGACAAAAAGGTAAACCGCAAGTTTCTGCGCAAGGCACTACGCAATGTGTTTCGCCTGGAGGCACTGGTGCAGGACCTGCTGACCATCAGCCAGCTGGAGACGGGCGAACTGCGTATGGAGATGACGGAGTTCAAGCCCTACGACCTGGTGCTAGACGTGTTTGAAACCACCACCTACAAGCGCAAAAAGGAGGGCCAAAAGGCCGAGCTACGCCTCCGCACCAATAACCTGGAGAATCAATACGTAAGGGGCGACCGCGCCCGCATCAGCCAGGTTGTTGAAAACCTGGTAAACAATGCCATCCAGTATGGCCGGGATGAGGATGCCTGGGTGGAAGTGGTGCTGGCCATGCGGGGTGCCAACGGTAAGCGCAAGATGGTGATAGAGGTGCGAGACAATGGCAAGGGCATAGCCGAGGAGCACCTGGAGCACATATTCGAGCGCTTCTATCGCATAGACAAAAGCCGAAGCCGAGAGATGGGCGGCACGGGCCTGGGCCTCAGTATTGTGAAATACCTGCTGGAGGCACACGGGGAAGAAATAGAAGTGGAGAGCACACTGGACGTAGGCACTACCTTCCGCTTTACCCTGGCCCCCGTTATTAAGTGAGGAGCTGCGGGCAGCACCCCCAATTTTTGTGCAAAAAGTTTGGGAGCGGTGCACAACTCCCTGTACATTTGTGTACCGTAGTCTATATTCCCCCCCCCCTCCTATACACGCATACCTATGGCAACACACATAAAGACCGCACCGGCTGATGAGCGCCGCCTGAACTGGTGGCAGCAACTGTATTTTCCGGAGATCTTTAAGGGCATGTGGTTCTCCTTCAAGCACATGTTTCGCAAGCAGGTAACCATGCAGTACCCCGAGGTGAAGCCGCAGCTGGGCCCCGAGTTTCGCGGGCGCCCGGTGCTGGTGGAGGAGCACAACCAGGAACGCTGCGTGGCCTGCGGCCTGTGCGCCCGCGCCTGCCCCCCTCTGGCTATCAGCATGCAGGCAGCCGAAACCCAGGACATTAAGGAACGCTACCCTGCCCGCTTTGAGATAGACATGCTCCGCTGCATCTACTGCGGCCTGTGCGAAGAAGTGTGCCCCGAGGAGGCTATTGTGATGAGCGAGGAGTACGACCTCGTTTTCCACACCCGCGACAGCGCCATTATGGACAAAGCCAAGCTGCTGGTAAGCAAGGAAAAACTACAGCCCCGCCTGGACTGGCTACGCAAAAAGCGTAATCCCAACTACGGCGAGGTGTATGCACACCAGCACGAAAACAACCACCACTCCGTACGCAACCGCCCCTAGCCGACCCCACAGGGGCGCAGGGAGTGAGGTAAGGAGTGGGCGAATGTGAAAAGCGGCACCACGAATGGGGAGCCTGCCTTCCGGCTGGTGTGCGCAAGAAGCCCAAGTGGTGCCTGCGCCGGATGGCGGCAGCACTTATCTTACAAGCACGTAAAGCAAATGGAGTACCTGATACTGATCCTTATTGGCCTGGCAGGTGGCCTGCTCAGCGGCCTGTTCGGCATAGGCGGCGGGCTGGTAATGGTGCCCCTCATGGTGTTTTTTTTGCACTATGGGCAGAAGGAAGCACAGGGCACCAGCCTGGCCCTGCTCACCCTGCCTGTGGCCTTCGTAGGTGCCTACCAGTATTACCGGGCGGGCTATGCCCAGCCCCGCTCAGCCCTCATCATGGCCGTAGGCTTTATGCTGGGCGTGTTTGTTTCCAGCAGGCTGGCCACCGCCCTGCCTGCCCAGCTACAGCTGGGTCAGCTGGTCATTAGCTCCCCATCCAGGCGGCTGTTTGCCTTGCTGATGATTGTGATGGGGTTCTACATCTTGCTGAAAAAATAGACCCCCGACCAGAAGAGGTCTGGATTTTGGATTTTTTTCCTGCACATAGCGTGCAGAACTGTCACAGCCCCGCCGCCCATGCGTCCAAGGGGCATGATGAAATCCATACTTTTTGCAACGGCCCTGCTAGGACTGGTAGCCTGCAATTCCCCAAAAGCGAAAACCTCCGCCGAGACAAAGACAAGCGACCGACCGGTACCCGTGCCGAATGGCGGCGCGGTGGAAGTAGTAATCTACAAGACCAAACCGGGTATTGCCGATGCCGAGGCGATAGAGAAAGCACGTTCGGTGAACGAATTTATCCGCAGTCAGGATGGCTTTATCCGCCGCACGTTTGGCAAAACCCGCGAGGGCCAGTGGGTGGATGTAATACAATGGGAGTCGGTAGAGAAGGCACAGGCAATCTTCCAGCGTGCCATGGAGTCGGACGTGCCCAAGCCCTTCTTAGAAACCATCGATGAGAAGAGCATGACCATTCTGCATGCCGATACGCTGTTTACCCTAACGCGCTAGGCCCATACACGGCCATCAGGTGCAGCTTCTGTTCACGCCCTGCATGGGGTTAGCAGCGGCTGCCTAGCTGCCTTTGCCCTGGCTTGCAAAGGGTCTCCACACCGCCAGGGCAGGCGGCTCGGCCGTAAAGGTGCGCACCTCCTTCAGCGTAGGGTGGGTAATGCGGAGCTGCCGGCTCCACAGGGCAATGGATCGATCGGGCAGGAAGTCCGACTTACCATACTTTACGTCCCCCACAATGGGGCAACCCATGGCTGCCAGCTGCACGCGTATCTGGTGCTGGCGGCCGGTGCGTGGCACCACCTCCAGCAGGCTATGGTCTCCTACGCGTGCCAGCAGCCGGTAGTTCAGCACGGCCTCTTTGGCCCCCTGGCCCGGGTTCTTGTAGGCCCGTACAATGTTCTTGTCGGGTAGTTTGCGTAGCCAGTGCGTCAGGGTGCCGGTGGTTTCGGGCGGCACACCATGCACCACCGCCCAGTAGGTCTTCTGCACCTGGTGGGCCTGCCAGTCCTTGCTCAGCCGGGCAGCAGCCTTGCCCGTCTTGGCCAGCAGCTGCACACCCCCCACCGGCCGGTCCAGCCGGTGCAGCAGTGCTAGGTACACCTCCCCGGGCTTGTGGTAGGTTGTTTTCAGGTAGTCCCGCGCCCAGTCAAACACGCTTTTGTCTCCGCTCTCGTCCCCCTGGCTCAGCATGCCCCCTGGCTTGCACACGGCCAGCAGGTGATTATCTTCGTACAGGATGCGGGGGGCTAGGGGGCTTTCCATCCTCAAATATCCCAAAATACTACACCCAATGGGGGAACCCGTGCTTTTTTGCCATCGTTTTCAGAACTTGCAACCGTTATGAAAACGCGCAATATTTTTCTGCTGGTGCTGATCGCGGTGGCCTTTGCCTGGCTACTGACGGACCTGCTAAGCTCTGCCAGCCGCTATAGCGACTTTGAGTCGGCACGCGGCCAGCAGGCCGAGGTTCACGTTATTGGCACCTGGGTGCGCCGGACCGAGAAGGACTTTCGCCCGGAAGACAACTACTACAGCTTCTATATGCAAGATACCCTGGGCCAGCAGGCACAGGTGGTGTACCGCAAGGGCACCCTGGGAGATATGAGCCAGGCTGAGCGCATGGATGTGGTGGGCAAGTGGGAGGGCAATGCCTTTGTGGCCAGCAAGATCCACCTGAAGTGCCCCAGCAAGTACAACAATGCCGGGCCAGAAACCACCGTACAGGGCCCTAACCCCAGCCGCACCGAATGACCGCCGGCACCTGGGGTTTCCTGCTCAGCGACCTCGCCTTTGTATCGGCTGTGCTGGCAGCCGTGGCCTATGGCCTGGCCTGCACACGGCCTGCCGCACAGGCATCCTGGCAGCGCTTTGGCCATGTCAGCTTTGGGCTGCATGCGCTCTCGGTTATCGGCATCCTGGCCCTGCTCTGGGGCATGATTTTTAGCCGGCAGTACCAGTATGCCTACGTGTATGACCACAGCAGCAATAGCCTGCCCCCGCAGTACATAGTGGCTAGCCTGTGGGAGGGGCAGGAGGGCAGCTTCCTGCTCTGGATGTTCTGGCATGCCCTACTTGGCCTCCTGCTCATGTGGCGGGCCGGGCGCTGGCGGCCCGGGGTGCTGGCTGTCATCAGCAGCGTGCAGGCTGTGCTGGCCAGCATGATACTGGGCGTAAGTGTAGGCCCAGCCCTGGCGCAGTGGGGCCTGGCCCTGCTGGCACTTTTTCTGCTTGGCCTCTTGCTGTGGCCCTATCGCAGCTGGCCGCTGCGTATGCCGCGCAGTACGCAGGGCATCGACTATTTCAGTGTGGTGCCGGTGGCTGCCGGGGTGGTGTGCACACTTTTGCTCGTGGCACTATTCCGGGGTCAGACGGCGTGGTGGAGCCTGGCACTACAGGGTAGCCCCGCTCACCTGCTTCAGCTCCTCCTCCTGCTTGCCCTGCTCGGGCTACTGATACTGGGCTATAGGCGGGGCCAGCTTTCCATGCACATCCTGGCCTCGGGGCTGGCACTTGCAGCGCTCAGCTATGTGCTGGGGCATGTGCAGCCCGGCGCCTTCAAGGTTGGGAGCAGTCCCTTTCTTACCCTTGCCCAGGCCTTTCCGGCCAATGAGATGCTACAGCGGCAGCCCGGCTTTGTGCCACCAGACGGCGAGGGCCTGAATGCCCTGCTACAAAACTACTGGATGGTCATCCATCCGCCTACCCTCTTCCTGGGCTTTGCCAGCACGGTAGTGGCCTTTGCCTACGTACTTACAGGCCTGTGGCAGCGCAGGTATGCCGAGTGGATAGCCCCGGCCAGCCCCTGGGCCCTCTTCTCGGTCATGATCCTGGGGGTAGGCATCATCATGGGTGGCTACTGGGCTTATGAGACGCTGAACTTTGGCGGCTACTGGAACTGGGACCCCGTGGAAAACAGCAGCCTGGTACCCTGGCTGGTGGGCGTGGGTGGCCTGCATGCCATGCTCAGCTACCGCAAGAGCAAGCGCAACCTGCGGATGGCCATGATCCTGATGAGTGCCACCTTTGTGCTGGTACTTTACAGTACTTTCCTTACGCGCTCGGGCATATTGGGCGAAACCAGCGTGCACAGTTTTACCGACCTGGGCCTCAGTGGCCAGCTGCTGCTGCTGCTGGGGGTATACTTTAGCGGGGTTATCCTGCTGTTTGTGCAGCACTGGCGCCACATCCCCACCGGGCCACGCTCCACCAGCGTATACAGCCGCGAGTTCTTCCTCTTCCTGGCGGCCATTGTGCTCAGCTTCACCGCCATCGAGATCCTGCTGGTTACCAGCATACCGGTGCTAAACGCCATCTTTGGCACCCGGATGGCCCCTCCCGGCGAGGTGCAGTACTTCTACTATCGCTGGAATGTGTGGTTTGGCCTGCTCATAGCCCTGCTTTCGGCCATAGGTCAATTTTTCTACTGGACCAAAATCGAGAAGGCAACCCTGCAAAAGGCGCTTTTCCGGCCCTTCTTGCTCGCGGCCCTGTGCACGGTACTGGTTATGGTGCTTATCTGGCAGGGCGGCTGGGAGTTTGCCTTTCAGGAAAAGTACCGTGCTGCCCTGGCTGCTGCCCGAGATCAGGGTCTGTGGGCCCAGGTTCGCGCCTACCTGAATACGGCCATACTTGTTTTTGCGGATGACTTGCTGCTCTTTGCCGCGCTCTTTACCCTGCTGGCCAATGGCACCATCATCCTGCGCCTGCTGCGCCGCAGCCGCCGAAACCTGCGCCACACAGGGGGTAGCCTGGCACACATCGGCTTTGGCCTGATGCTGCTGGGTATCCTCTTCAGCAGTGGTTATGAGCAGATGCTCTCCATCAACCTGAACCCGGCCCAGCTGGAGGCAGGCATGGGGGCAGACCAGGCACGTACCAACGTGGTGCTGGCACGGGAGAAACCCGTAGACATCCGGGGCTACAGGCTGGTGTACCGGGGGGTACGCACGGCGCAGCCCCCATTCTCAAACTATCGACTCATTACGGCAGCAGATGACATTGCCCGCATTGGTTTTACGGACGCTACGGGCGAGGACTTTGGCGTGTCGCTACCCGTACCCTATTTCCTGAAAGAGCGGGCAAACGGTGCCGGAGACGCGCATGCGCTGGAGAGTTATCTGAACTTTGACAAGATTGCCTACTATGTGAGCAATCAGGCTCCCATGCTGCCGCTGGAGATGCTGAATGGGCGCAAGCTGTATACCGTAGACTTCTACCCGCTGGACTATGGCCCCAGTGGCGCGGTGGAGGTGCAGTACGGCCGTGCATTCCGGCTTTTCCCCGAGGCTGAGCCGCAGGGCGAGGACGGCATCATAGCCCACCCAGACAGGGCCATATTTATCGATAAGGACATCTATACCCACGTAACGGGCCGCCCGGGCGAGGCGGATAGCAAGCTGGAGTGGGAACTGGTGCAGCCGGAGGTGGCCCTGTCTGCCGACAGTGGGGTGGTGGTGGATGGCATCCGCCTACAGGTAGGTAGGCCGGAGCGCCTACCCACACCCGACAACTTTGGCCCCCATGAGCTACTGACCCACCTGCCCGTAACAGCCCGTACGGAAGACAGCAGCTGGACGGTGTACCCCAAGCTGATGATCAATAAGCAAACGGGTATCGTAACCATGGTGGATGCCTGGCTGCCACAGCTGGACTGGCGCGTGCGCTTCTCTGGCGTGGCCACCGAGGCCGACCAGTACCGCATAGCCGTGGCGGAGCGCAAACCCCAGCAAGACTACGTCATCCTGAATGCGCGTAGCAAGCCCTGGGTAAACCTGCTGTGGCTGGGTACGGTGGTGATGACCCTGGGCTTCCTGCTGGCCATCTGGCGCAGGCTGGGCGAACTGCACCCCCGGGACAAAGGGCCTGCACAACCCCCCACCGAGCGCGAGCCAGAACCCCGCCCGGCTACCCCCCGGCCTGCATGATGGGCGGCCACCGGCTCACGCTCATCGGGGCGGGTGGCCTGGCCCATAGCCTGGCTCACGCCTTTGTGCAGCGTAGCCCTCATCAGGTAGTGCAGGTGCTGAGCCGAACAGGCACCACGGCCGAGCTGCTGGTACGGCAGCTACCCGCCGCCCGCGCCGGAGACATGCGGCAGGCCGTGCACACAGGGGTGCAGGCGGTCCTGCTCTGCGTGCCAGATGGCCAAATCGTCACCCTGGCCCATGCCCTGGCCCCACAGCTGCAAGCCATGCCTGGGCCACCCCTGCTGCTGCACTGCGCCGGTTCCGTGCCACTATCGGCACTGGCGGCAGCCTATCCGGGGCCGGTGGGGGTACTGTACCCCCTGCAAACTTTCAGCCGAGGCCGTGCGGTAGACTGGGATCCGATTCCACTCTTTCTGGAGGCTAATGCCGGCGGCGCAGACCTGCTCCGGCAGCTGGCCACGGGCCTGCGCCCTGCTGCCTGCCACTGGATAGACAGCGAGCAGCGTGCCCAGCTGCACCTGGGAGCTGTTTTTGCCGCCAATTTTGTGAATGCCCTAATTGCCCAGGCGGCACGCATAGCGGCCCCCATCGGGCTGGGCGATCAGCCGCACAGACTATACCTGCCCCTGGTGGAGGAGGTGGTGGCCAAACTGCATAGCCTAAGCCCGAAGCAGGCGCAGACGGGGCCAGCAAGCCGGGGCGATGCCCATACCCTGGCACAACACGATGCCCGGCTCCGCCTGCTGGCCCCGGAGCTGGCTGAGCTGTACCGCCTGATGAGCCAGCTTATCCAGGATTCATCAATGGAAACGTGAACCTGAAGGCGCAAACTGTGCAGCCTAAGCCTGGGTGGCCAATGTACGCCGGTGCCAGTGCTGAAACACAATAAATGCCCAGAGTGTCCACTCCTCTCGGGTAGATTGTCCGTGCACGATGCGCTGCCACAGCTGCCGCAGTGGTGCTATGTGGAAGAGCCCCTGCGCCCGCAGGGCTTCCTCGTCCAGCAGTTTCTGCTCTATATAGCTGCGCATGGGCCCCAGGTACCAGCTGCGTAGGGGCACCTCAAAGCCCTGCTTGGGCCGGTTGTACAGCTGGGGCGGTAGCAGGGGGCGCATGGCATCTTGCAGCAGGCGCTTGCGCTGCTGCCCCAGCACCTTGTAGTGCACGGGTAGGCCCATTACATAGTCCACTACCCGATAGTCCAGAAACGGTACGCGTACCTCCAGGCCGTGCGCCATGCTCATGCGGTCGGTCTTTACCAGCATGTCTCCCCCCAGCACCAGCTGCATGTCTGCCCCCAGCACTTCGTTCAGGTCTCCCGCCGGACTGAAGTGTGCTACATAGGGTGCCAGCAGTTCTGCCTCATCGGCCGGCTGGACCAGCAGCTTCGCCACCCAATCTTTTTCGGCCACGGCGGCCCAGGCCAGGTAGCGCTCGGCGGGTGGCCTGCGCAGCCCGGCAGCATAGCGCTGCAGCTGGTATAGCCTACGGCCCCGCGCGCTGTGGCGATGGGCAGGCAGCCGCTGCAGCACCGGGCTCAGGCTGCGCAGCAGCTTGTTCCTCAGGCTGCCCTGCCGGCTGTACACCTCGCCCAAGTGCTTGCTGTAGCCGCCAAACAGTTCATCCGCCCCGTCGCCACTCAGGGCTACGGTTACGTGCTCCTTGGTACGGCGGCTTAGCAGATATAGGTTCAGTGCGCTAGCATCGGCAAAGGGTTCTTGCAGGCTGTTCAGCATGTCGTCCAGCTCGGCATACAAGTCCTCTGCGCCAAGGGTAAAGACCGTATGCTCGGTGCGGTACATGCGTGCCACGGCCTGCGCATAGGGGGTTTCGTCGTACAGCTTGTCCTCAAACCCGATGGAGAAGGTGTGCAGATGTGATGTATGCCGGGCGGCCAGGGCCGTGATGCTGCTGCTGTCTATACCCCCGCTCAAGAATACGCCCACCGGTACATCCGCCACCAGGCGCTGTTTCACTGCATCCTCTAGCAGCAGCAGCAGCTTTTCCTGGGCTTGGGTATAGCCAGGTTCTGGCTGTGTGGGTGCCAGGGGCAGCCGGTACCACTGCTCTACCAGCATGGTATTGTGCTGCAGGTAGGCAAAGTGCCCCGGGGGTAGCTGCTGCACCTGCCGGACTAGGCTACTGTGTGGGGGCAAGTAGTTTAGGCGGAAATAGCAGGCAAGCGCAGCCTGGTCTATCTGGTAGGGCATGCCCAGGGCTGCCAGGGCACCCAGCTCGCTACCAAAGCGTAGGGCTACCGCATCCTGGTGCAGGTATAGGGGCTTAATGCCATAGCGATCTCGTGCCAGAAAGAGGCTTTGCTCCTCGCGGTCATAGATGGCGAACGCAAAAAAGCCATTCAGCATTGGCAGGCAGTTTCTCCCCTCCTGTATGAATAGCTGGAGCAAAACCTCTGTGTCCGACCGAGTGTGCAGGTGCACCCCCCGCCTTTGTAGCATCTCTGCCAGTGCCTGATGGTTAAAGACCTCGCCGTTGAAGACAATGGCATAGCGGCCATCAGGGCTTAGCATGGGCTGGTGGGCCCCGGTGCTGAGGTCCAGGATGCTCAGGCGGGCGTGACCCAGGCCTACACGGCCCGCTACCAGTTGATTTTGATGGTCGGGCCCCCGGTGGCGCAGGCGCAGCACTGCCTGCCCGAGCTGGGCGGCCGTAGGGAGGCCGGGGGCCTCGGGCTTAAAGGCAAACCATCCGGCTATGCCACACATGGTTGGGTGGGAGATTAGGTTGGGGCCAGTGTTTTCTTTTCCGTTAGTTGCCGAAAGGCCTGCAGGTAACGATCACGCTGTGAATGTACCGAATATCGCTCAATCACCGTCTGGCGTGCTGCCCGGCCCAGGCGTTTGCGCAGCTCGGCATCCTCTATCAGGCGGCTCAGCTGGTGTACCCAGTCCGCCTGGCTACTAGCCAGCAGGCCATTTTGCCCATGTTGAATGATCTCGGTATTTACCCCCACGGGCGAGGCAACGGTGGCCGTCTCCATGGCCATATAGGCCAGGGCCTTAAGTCCACACTTACCTTTGCTCCATTCATCGTCAGGCAGGGGCATGATGCCAATATCAAAGGAATTGAGCGTAGGTACCTCTGCCTTCTCACTCCATGCCAACCCCTGTATACCTAGCTCCTCGTTTTGGTAGCCAGCATCTCCCATTACCACAAACCGTACTCTACTGCCATACTGCTGCTTGATATGAGCCAGTGCAGGCTCTACCAGGCGGAAGTGGGGGAGAGTGGTGTGGCTGCCGCTCCAGCCAATTACGATGGGCGCATCGGCGGCATTATTCTCGCTTCGGCCAGGTTTGTGCAGATCGGTATCAATGGTGGTGGGCACGATCCACACGTTGGGGTTGTAGGCACGTACATGGTCTGCCAGATACGAATTTCCGGCAAAGACCAAGCTTGCAAGGGGTAGTATACGATGGGTTTTTTCTGGGTCCTTCAGGAAGCCGAAGCGGCGGTTGGCCTGGCTTACGTTGGGCAGCCAGATGGCATCGTCCAGATCGAAAAGAATAGGCACCCCTGCCCGCGCCACACCCCGCTCAAAGAAGGTGTGGCGGGTGAGTAGGGCCTCTCTGAATATAAAGACAAGATCATAGGTTTTTATCTCTCTAAGCTCCGAACGGCGTTGCCAATAGTGACTGAGTAGAGCACCCAGTTTGGCGACATGGTGTCCTGGGCGATAAAAGAACACATCTTGTCTGGGTGTAATCAGAACACTCGATTGACATTCAAAGCCAGCCTCAGCCAGAAAGTATATATATTGTTCTATTCGATATCGTTGTCCAGGAGAGCGTCCGTGGTAGTGAGAAAGTACCAATAACACGCTCTTCATGCCCCGGTCTTTTTCCCAACTGCATGCCAGAATGGAGCGTTCTCTGAGAAGACAATGTCTTCGAGGCCAGATTGCTTCATCATATCATAAATCTCTGCCTTTGTAAAGCGTTGCTCTAGCGGTGTGCCCATGCGGTCCAATGCATCATTTCGGATAACATGCCAGCTTTTATCCTGATAATAGCTAAGTGGAAATTTTGAACCCACTGCCTTGCCTGCCACGGCGGAAACTACGCGAGAGAGCAATATAAGTGGCAGGTATACGGTAACAGCGAATGCGTCGCAAACAAAATGCTTGGCCACCCTGGGTAGCTTTGAAATGCCCTTTCTTAGTATGTTCGTCAGGTAGAAAAGTGCACGATAGATTTTTCCTCTGTTTTCTAGCTTGTAGTAGATGTAAAGCAGAAAATGCCCGTTTTTTTTGAGCTTTCTTGCTGCCTTTTTTAATGCTTCTGCCGTGTCGGGCACGTGATGGAGCACGCCCAGGCACATGATAAAGTCAAAGCTTTCATCCGAAAATGGAATGTAGTCGATGCCTGCCTGTGTTACCCGAACATTGGGTAAGTCTTTATTAAGCTGTGTAGCCGAAATGACAGCCTTGCTGGGATCGATGGCCTCAATAAACCGGACATGTGGCGCAAGATAGCGAGACCATCTGCCGCTGCCACACCCTAGGTCTAGCACTACGGAGTCGGGCGAGCAATGCACTGCCTGTATGATATCGAAGTACTCTAACCCAATCTTTTGAATCTCTTGTTCAGAAAAACGATTGAATTTTGTCCATTCCTCTCCGAAGGCCGATATGGTTTTGGAATCAATGTGTGAACCATCAGCCTGCACAAAGCTATTGATCTGCTCACCATCATGTAGTAGCTTTCGGCTGGGCGCTGACAGGTAGGGGACCATACGGTGGTGATAGGGGGCCAAGGGCTAAAACGAGTGGCTAAGGCTAGGCCGGAGCCAAAGTTGCACATTTTTTTGCAATGGCGTGCCCTCGTGTTTTCCAGTGCTGGGGTGATTGGTTTTTTCCTAGTTTTGTAGCCCTGTTTTTCAAAATTCGTTTTGTCGGCATCTTTCCAAATCGAACTACCCAAGCTCAAGCTGGGCCCTAATGCCTTTGATTTTGAGCTGGATACAGCCTTTTTTGAGGATTCGGATGCCATTGCCGGGGCCACAGTGAAGGTGCGTGTGCTGCTGGAAAAAACAGACCGCCTGCTGGATGCCCGCTTTGATTTTCAGGGTTTGCTCACGCTGGGTTGCGACCGCTGCCTGCAGCCCTATGCACAATCGCTCTCGCTTTCGCATCGCATTGTATACACCTTTGACGAGGGGCTGAAGGATCTGGAGGATGCAGAGATCGTGTTCGTTACCCGTAACATGCACTACCTGGACCTGTCGCAGGATTTTTACGACCTGGTGAGCCTGCAGGTGCCGTATAGAAAGGCTCCGTGTGAGCAGCCGGGCTTTGGCTGCCTGGCAGACGACAAGGTAAAAGCACTGCTGGCCGAGGCCCAGGAAGTAGCAGAGGCAGCCATAGAACCCCAGGACGAAACCGTGCCCAAAACCGACCCCCGCTGGGAGGCACTCAAAAAACTACGAGATACCGAAGAAGAATAGCGCGATAAATCTTAACTTTGCACCATGGCACATCCCAAACGTAAAATAAGCCGTACCCGTAGAGACAAGCGCCGTACGCACGATAAAATCACGCCTAAGCCTTTTTACATCGACAACGTGAGTGGCGAGGCTACGCTATACCACCGTGTAAATCTGGAGAGCGGCTACTACCGCGGGCGCCAGATGATGAAGGGCGAGGACGAATAAGCCCCTCCGTTCGCGCTCTCTTATGCGTATTGGCCTGGATGTAGTAGGGGGTGATCTGGCACCCACAGCTGCCTTTGATGGTGCGGTTGCCGCGTGCGCTGCCCGCCCGGATATTGAGCTGATTCTGTATGGACCCGAGGCGGAAGTAGAGCCCCTGCTCGCAGCCCTCAGTGGCCGGCCGCCGGCCAATCTTGGCCTGGTTCACTGTCCGGATATGATAGCCATGGATGCCCACCCGGCCCAGGCCATGCGCCTGCAGCCGCATAGTAGCATCTCCGTAGGCCTACAGCACCTGAAGGCAGGCAAGCTCGACGCGTTTATCAGTGCAGGTAATACCGGTGCCCTTACAGTAGGCAGTGTATATCTACTAGAGCTCTATCCAGGCATTCATCGGCCATGCATTGCGGGTTTTTATCCCACCAACGATGGGTATAGCCTGCTGCTGGACTGTGGTGCCAATACCGACGTAAAGCCAGACTATCTGCTGGAGTTTGCCTACCTGGGCAGCGCCTATATGCGCGAGGTGTACCACATAGCGCGGCCGCGTGTGGCGCTCATCAGCGTAGGCCACGAGCCCAGCAAAGGAAACCAAATCGTAAAGCAGGCGCACGCCCTGCTGGCTCAGCACACAGATACCCTCAATTTTATCGGAAACGTAGAGGGCTGGGACTTGAACCGCAATACTGCCGACGTATACGTATGCGACGGCTTTACTGGCAATGTGATTACCAAGCTACTGGAGAGTTTCTATCCCTATCTGAAGCAATATGCCCCAGATAATCAGCAGCTAGAGAAGATAAACTTTGAGTACATAGGGGGCTTGCCCCTACTTGGGGTTCGGGGTAATGTGCTTATCGGGCACGGCAGCAGCACAGCTCTTGCCTTCGAGAACATGGTGTATCGCGCTGCCGAGTTATCCAGCAGCGAGCTGCTCACCCGCATGCCCTCCTTGCTGGAGGGGCTGGCGAGCCGTGCTACCAGCTAGACCCAATGTTTTTTCTTCGAACCGAGAAATAATCCGTGCCCCAGGGCTCCGGCCTCGGCCCCTTGCATATCACAGGGGTATACCGTAGCTTGGCACACTTCATTCAGATCTAGATATCAGGAAAATGCCAATACGCGCAAGTATAACAGGAGTGGGTGGATACGTGCCTGACTATGTGCTGAACAATGCGGAGCTGGAAACCATGGTAGACACCACCGATGCGTGGATACGCGAGCGAACCGGAATCGTGGAGCGCCGCATCCTGAAGGGCGAGGGCCTGGGTAGCAGCTACATGGGCATACGTGCAGTACAGAATTTGCTGGAGAAAACCGCCCTGGACCCTACGGAGATAGACCTGATTATCTGCAGTACCGTAACGAAGGACCATGTCTTTCCTTCTACTGCATCTATTATAGCCGAGGGTGTAGGTGCCACCAGAGCCTGGGGCTATGATGTGGAGGCAGCCTGTAGCGGCTTCTTATTCGGGCTTTCCACAGCCACGCAGTTCATTGAGTCTGGTCGATACAAAAAAGTGGTCATTGTGGGCGTAGACAAGATGAGCTCGATTGTGGACTACCAAGACCGCAATACCTGTATCATCTTTGGCGACGGGGCCGGAGCCCTGCTGCTGGAGCCGGATGAATCGGGCGTAGGCATCCTGGATTTTGCAAACTTTAGCGACGGCAGTGGCTTCAAGTACCTGCATATGAAGGCAGGCGGCAGTGTGAAGCCGCCCAGCATGGAAAGCGTGAACGCCAAGGAACACTACATCTATCAGGAAGGGCGTGCCGTGTTCAAGCGAGCCATACCAGGTATGATAGATGCTGCCGAGGCCCTGCTGCAGCGCAATAGCCTGCGCAAGGAGGACATAGCCTGGCTGGTACCCCACCAGGCAAACATGCGCATTATAGAGGGCGTAGCCCAGCGCATGGAGATGCCCATGGAGCGCGTGATGGTGAACATTACCCGCTATGGCAACACCACCGATGCAACCCTGCCCCTGTGCCTGTGGGACTATGAGTCGCAGCTTAGGCGCGGAGATAATATCCTGCTGGTCTCTTTTGGGGGTGGCTTCACCTGGGGGGGGGTGTACCTCAAGTGGGCCTATGGCGGCTAGCCCCATGCGCCCAGGTGGGGAGCGGGCAGGCTGCTGCTCGGCAGTTCAGTTCTCAGGATGGCCTGTGGGACGCCCTGCCCTGACGCGCCTGGTGGCACTGGTAGGCTCCATGCTATTGCTGGCCTGCAATGGCTTTGATAACGATGAAAAATTTGTGCCCAAGTACCGCTTCAGCCTCGTACTGGTGCAGCAGGCCGACGGAAAAACAATACTCTACCAGGCATCCGAGTCGGGCATATTCCCGTACGACTACGGCCAGCCCCCCCTGGCAGATAGCATAACAGACCTGGCCTGGCACGAAGACTACCTATACCTGGCCGTGCCCAACCAGCGCCTGGTACGCAGGATCAACCTGAAAGAGCAGCGTGAGACGGCCCGCTATTCGCTCTACGCCACCTCGGTAACAGATGGCGAGAAGGGCGTGCTGGCAGCCGGGGCAGGTGGCGCACAGTTTATCGAGTACCGCCGAGACAGGCAGACAAACATCGGCCTTACGGTCGGACGTTACCAGAAGGGTATTTATGCCGCCCAGCGCTTTTACGTGCTGAATGAGCAGGCCGATGGCTGGCACCTGGCTGTGGTAAACGAAAAGGCCCTGACCGAAGAACGCAGCCCCCTGCTGGCCAATTTTCCTGTGGATATTCAGCTGAGCCGCGCTTTTAACCCCACGGTACTGCAGCAGGCGCCCGACCGCTACCTGCGGCAGGAGATGAGCGCCAATAGCCGAGAGCTATCTGCACCGGTGGCTGTGGACTACCAGCACTTTGCCCTCAGCAGCCTGCTGAAGGATCCCTACGAGACCGCATTTCTGGCCGATCTGTTTGTGGTAAATGGCCGGCTGCGCCAGGACCAAGTGCCGCTTAGTATTCCCGACAGCGTATACAGCCTGGCGCTGGATAGCTGGGGTAGCAGGCTGGTGTACACCGCCCGAGACTCGCTAAAGTTGTACGACCTGAAAGCGAGCCGTTACCTGAGTGCAGCCCCTGCACCCGGCCACATCCTGAAGGCTATACACTACTACAACTACTAGCCGCTTCAGAAAAAGTCTTAATTTCACAGCCCAAACGTATCATTCACTTATGGCTTCTACGGCAGATATCCGCAACGGACTGGTGATCCGCTTTAACAACGACCTCTATTCGGTCGTTGAATTTTTACACGTAAAGCCCGGAAAGGGGGCTGCTTTTGTGCGTACCAAGCTACGCAGCCTTACTACCGGCCGCGTGCTGGAGAACACTTTTCCCAGTGGCGCAAAACTGGAAGACGTGCGGGTAGAGCGCCGCAAGTACCAGTTCTTGTATCAGGATGGAGATGAGTTCCAGTTTATGAACAGCGAAAGCTTTGAGCAGATACCCGTTCCGTCACACCTGATAGAGGCGGCAGAATTCCTGCAAGAGGGTGCTGAATGCGAGGTAATGGTAAATGTAGACGACGAACAGCTGCTGACGGTGGAGATTCCCAACTTTGTAACCATGGAGGTAACCTACACGGAGCCAGGTATAAAGGGCGATACCGCCACCAACACCCTGAAGCCCGCTACCGTAGAGAGCGGTGCCGAGGTGCGCGTACCTCTGTTTGTAGACATTGGCGATAAGATCAAGATCGATACCCGCACCAAGGCGTACATGGAGCGTGTAAAAGCATAGTATTCCCCCTAACCCTATTCCAAAAAATTCGGGCATGGATATCAAATCAATTCAAGAAATCCTCCGGCTTGTAAACAAGTCGGACCTTACCGAGGTAGAAATCGAAGATAAAGGTTTCAAGCTCGTGGTGAAACGTGGTGGCCAGGGCCCGGTTGCACACGTGCTACACAGTGCCGATATGCCCCAGCTGCTAGCGGCACAGCCCGTAGTAGCACCCCAGGTAGCCGGCAGCTCGGCAGCTGCCGCCACCCCTGCCGAGGATGCGCCCAAGGCAGCATCCGGCGGTAGTGCCCGGGCACATGTGATCAAGAGCCCCATGATTGGTACCTTCTACACCAAACCCTCTCCAGACAAGCCTACCTTTGTAAAAGTGGGCGACAGCATAGGCCAGGGACAGGTGCTGTGTATCGTGGAAGCAATGAAGCTTTTCAACGAAATAGAGAGCGAGGTAAGTGGCAAGATCGTGAAGATACTGGTAGAAGACTCCAGCCCCGTGGAGTACGACCAGCCGCTGTTTGAAGTAGAACTTGCCTAAGCGCCTATGTTTAAGAAAATATTGATCGCCAACAGGGGCGAGATAGCGCTACGCATCATCCGCACCTGCAAGGAGATGGGGATATCTACCGTAGCGGTATACTCTACGGCCGATAAAGACAGCCTGCCCGTTCGCTTTGCCGACGAGGCCGTATGTATAGGCCCGCCCGCCAGCAAGGATAGCTACCTTTGCATTCCCAACCTGATTAGTGCTGCTGAGCTGACTGGTGTAGATGCCATTCATCCCGGTTATGGCTTCCTGAGCGAGAATGCCAAGTTTAGCGAGGTGTGCCGCGAGTATGGTATCAAGTTTATAGGCAGTCCGCCCGAGATCATCAACACCATGGGAGACAAGGCCACGGCCAAGGCTACGATGAAGAAGGCGGGAGTACCGGTAGTGCCCGGTTCGGACGGGCTGCTGGATAGCCTGGCTAAAGCCCGGAAGGTAGCTGCCGAGATTGGCTTCCCGGTCATCATCAAGGCCACTGCTGGTGGTGGTGGGCGCGGTATGCGCATCATCTGGAAGGATGACGAGCTGGAAAAAAACTGGGATAGTGCCCGCCAGGAGGCCAAAGCTGCCTTTGGCAACGATGGTATGTACATGGAGAAGTACATAGAGGAACCGAGGCACGTGGAGATCCAGGTGATGGGCGACCAGTATGGCAACGTAAGCCACCTGAGCGAGCGCGACTGTAGCGTGCAGCGCCGACACCAGAAGCTGGTGGAGGAAAGCCCCAGCCCCGTGGTGGATGCACGCCTGCGGAAACGGATGGGTGAGGCTGCTGTGGCTGCCGCAAAAAGTGTGAAGTACGAAGGTGCGGGCACCGTGGAATTCCTCGTGGATAAATTCGGAAAATTCTACTTCATGGAGATGAATACCCGCATCCAGGTAGAGCACCCGGTAACGGAGGAAATCTTCTTCTACGACCTCATCAAGGAGCAGATAAAGGTAGCCGCAGGCGAAAAAGTGTCTGGTAGGCACTACCTACCCACCGACCGCTTTGCCATGGAGGTACGGATAAACGCAGAAGACCCCATGAATGACTTCCGCCCTAGCCCCGGCCGAATCACCAATATGTTCAACCCCGGAGGCCATGGCGTACGCTTTGATAGCCATGTGTACGCGGGCTACACCATACCGCCCTATTACGATTCCATGATCGGCAAGCTGATCGTATCGGCCTTCAGCCGCGCGGAAGTGATAGAAAAAATGACCCGCGCGCTGGATGAACTCGTGATAGAGGGCATCAAAACTACCGTTCCTTTCCACAAGGCGCTGATGCACAACAAGCAGTTTCAGGAGGGTAAGTTCAGTACAAACTTCCTGAATGAGTGGGACTGGCGCTCGGATATAAAGAAGTACATCGGATAAGGGGTATCCATCCAGTTCTGATACAAACGCGCGGGCTGCCTGTTCATACACATAGGCAGCCCGCGTTTTTTGTCCACTTGTCGTTGCAGTCAGTACACTGCTGCCAGCCTGTCTACGCCTCCGGTGGCCGTTCCCACAGGCTAAAGTAGAAGGTGGCTCCCATGTGGGGTTTGCTCTCGGCCCATATCCGCCCCTTGTGGCGGTGCACAATGCGGTAGGCAGTAGCTAGCCCAATGCCATGGCCGGGATACTTACTATCGTCATGCAGCTGTCGAAACGGTACAAACAGCTCCTGCATCCGGTGGTCAGAGAAACCAATGCCGTTGTCTTTTAGATAAAACACGGTACGCCCGTTGTGCTCCAGCTTACCACAGGATATCTCGGCCACTTCGCGCTCTTGGGTAAACTTCAGGGCATTGCTCAGCAGGTTCTGCATGAGCATTTTCAGCAGGATGGGGTCTCCAATGGTATGGAGGTTCTCTTCCATATGCCAGTTGATCTTTCGCTGCGGATACAGGCGCTGCGCATCCATGATTAGCGTACGCATTACCTGTCCCAGGTTTACGGGTTGCACCTGCATTTGCTGCACATTTAGGCTCGATAGCCTGAGCAGGTGCTCCAGCATATCACTCAGCTGGCCAGCCCGGTTTTTTATGTTTCCAATCAGCTCCTGCTCGGCCCGCACGTTTTGCAGGGCATCATTGGCGGGTGGGGGGGCTGCCAGTCCATTCTCCAGCTGTTCGGCAAGGCCCCTTATGGCCTGCAGGGGCTCTTTTAGATCATTGCCTATGCTTTCGGCAAAGGCACGTGCCTCCTCGTGCATAAACTCCAGCTGGGCGGTTTTCTCTTCCAGCTGCATACGCTTGTTCTCCAGCCGCTGGGCGTGGTGGGCCAACAGCGTTAGCAGCAGGTTTCGGGCCTCCTGGGCCAGGGTTGCTTCCCAGTCAGTCCAGGGTTTGGATTGTCCCTTCACCTCTTCCTTCCACTTCGCAAAAGACTTGCGGGGAGACAGCCGAATGCCCGGCTCATCCTCACCCGTTTTTTCTTCCACCTTTGCATGCTGTGGGTCTCCGCCCCAGTATACGATCTGTGATTGCTCCTTGCGGAAGAACAGCAAGTAAGAATGATCGAAGCTGCTGAGTGGGAGGGCCATGAAGCCAGGCAGCAAAACATCCTCTCGTGTTCTTAGCTGGGGTATATGCTGGCCGCTGTAGGTGGCGAAGAAGTTTGTCGACTTCACCAGCTCGGGTACCCGCTCCATCAGGGCACTCAGCTGCTCTAGCCTGGGTACGCTGCCCTCATGCGCCTGGCGGTCTCCGTGCACCAGTATGCAGCCATGTGCTTCCATCAGCCCCATTAGCTTGTCCAGCTCGGCAGAGATGGACGTCCAGTAATTTTCGGTGCGCAGCAGGCGCTCCAGCATGCCAGTCAGGATACTTTTAGACTGGCTCTCGGCCTTCTGCTGGGCTGCCAGCAGCTTTTCCTTCAGCATGAGGCTAAAGATCTGGCCAATGAGAAGCGCCTTCCGGCGGGCCACCGCCCCCAGGTAGTAGGGGCTGTAGTGGTGGCAGGCCACCATGCCCCACAGCTCGCCATTCAGGAAGAGGCTAATGACCAGTGTGCCCACTACCCCCATATTGCCCAGGTACTCAATGTGCAGGGGCGATACAGCCCGCAGAGTGCTCAGGCTCAGGTCCAGTGGCTTTTGGGTGGCCGGGTTTAGCATGGGCACTAGCTGCACGGGGTCGTAGTGTATGTCCGGTATCATGCGGATTACGTTGCGCCGATACAGCTCGCGTGCCTGGACCGGTATATCCGTGTGCGGATAGTGAATGCCCAAAAAGGGCTGTAGGTCTGCCCGTTTGGCCTCGGCATAGATCTCGCCATTCCATTCGTGGTCAAACTTGTAGATCATCACCCGGTCATAGCCGGTGATGGATCGGATCTCATCTGCCACGGCCTGGCAAAAGTGCTGCTCGCCCTCTATGTCTTGCAGGTTTGTAAAAGCCTCATTGAGCTGGCTGAACTGTCCGCCAAACATTTCGTCCGGATCGTAGGCACTGGGCTCCATCTCCAGGATAATTAGCCCATCCTGCTGGAACAGGTTGATGTTCCATAGCCCAAAGCGTCCCCAGTCTACATGCGACAGATAATAGGGGGTACCCCCTGCTCCTTTCTGTACACTATTCAGCGTGCGGTGCAGGAAGTTTATCTGGTCTTCGGAGAGGATGCTGCTGAGGGGGCGGCCCAGCAGGTCTTCGGGGGCCAGGTGGATATAGCTGCGGGTGTTTCCGCTCACCTGGTTTATCACCAGCGTATCGGCCTCCATGGCTAGCAGCACACCATGGCTCTGGATAAAGCCGGGAATGTGGATCGGCTCCTTCTCGCAGTTGTGCAGGTCGTACCGTTGCTGCTGTTGTTGTAGCTTTACTCTCATGTTCTATCTCGTTTGGTCGTTGGTTGGCCTGGTTTTGGCGGGCTATGGCTATAGCCAGCCCGCCAGCAGCTGGTAGGTATAGGTGGCGGCAGCGGCTACCTGGTCTGCACTTCCATCGTCTTCGGCTGCTGCCAGTTTTTGTTGTATTGCCTGCCACAGGCTGTCTGTCTCTTCCTGTGGTTGGTCAAAGTAGTCAAGCTGAATGGGTGGCGTTCGGCTAGCCAGCTGCCTGTGTATGTGTATGCCACCCAGGCGCGACCCCTCCAGTACATAGAATGCCCCCAGGCCCCAGCCTTTCTGCTTGCGCTCGGGGGGGAGTTCCCAGTCGGGCAGGGGTGCTTTTTCGTGGCTGCTGCCTATTCGCTTCAGGTCGGCCTCCAGGTCGTGCACGCGCTTGCTGGGCGCATAGTCCATGGGCAGGATGGGCCAGTCTGTCGACTGGGCAATGTGTGCCTCCAGCACCCGGTGCATGCCATAGTACTTCAGCAGCGTTTTTGTCAGGTCTTCCGCCCTTAGCTCCTTCTGGGCCATCAGTCTGCCTAGCTCACTTTTTACAAGCGTATCGTGTAGCCCTCTGGTGGTTGTTTTTAGTAATGTGCCAAGTGCCATATTTTCAACCAGTAGTTTATGTAGACCAGGTATGGACGCAATGCAGAAAGCGGCCAGCTGCAAAATCAGCTTTCCGTTTGTCTTACTTACGGAGTAGTGCGGGCCGGGGTTATGGCTGGGGCCAACCTTTTCTGCCTACTCATCGGATTCGCGCATGGTAGATTGCTTCTCATCATCCACCGCCTCTTCCAGGTTCTGGTTTAGCCGCAGGCTGCCATCCAGCAGCTGCGCATAGGTGGTGGAGATGCTTAGTGCCTCCACCGCCTTTTGTATATAGGGGTCCTCGCTAAAACCGGCCTCAATAAAGCCCGCCTGGTTGTAGTAGCGGCGTGCGATCTCCTCGCGCAGGATGAGCTTGATTTCCTCCTTGTAGTCCTGAATGTCTTGCTGCTTCTGCAATGTAATGGTTTGTGCCAGCTGGTCGTAGGCGGGTTTTACAGCTGCATAGTATTTTTCTTCAGCCAGCATCTTCTCCAGGTTCTTCAGCTCTTGGGCAAAGCGGCTTTCGTACTCGAAGCGGGCGGCCGCTACATAGGCTACAAACGCCTGATACAGTTCGTCCGTTACCCGGAAGTCTCGTGCAGGGCCTATCTCCGGGTGGTTTCGGTGATACTGTGTAGCGAAGTCGAAGATCAGGTCCTTGCTCACCAGTTCCTGGGTTATCTGGTGGTACCGGGTTCTGGGCACGATGATGTCTGGAAATATGCCGCCGGCATCGGTTACCGGCCGTTTGTTTCGGGTATAGTAGGTGCTACGCAGGCTGTCGGCTATTTTTACCACGCTACCCCCCTTTTCCCGGTGGCTATAGTCTATGGCCTGTATGCAGCGGCCACTGGGGGTATAGTAGCGGCTGGTGGTCATCTTTATCTGGCTGCGGTAGCTAAGGGGGCGGGTGGTCTGCACCAGGCCCTTTCCGTAGCTGCGGCGGCCTATGATTACGGCCCTGTCCAGGTCTTGCATTACCCCGCTCACAATTTCGCTGGCACTGGCACTATGCCCGTCTATAAGTACAGCCAGCGGGATGTGGGTGTCGATGGCTGTATTCTCGGCCAAGAAACGGCGGAAGCTACCTTCCATCTTCCCTCGGGTTTCCACCACCTTTTCGCCCTTGGGGATGAACACATTGCTTACGTTTATGGCCTCGAATAGCAGTCCGCCCGGGTTTCCGCGCAGGTCCAGGATCACGCCTTTTAGCCGCTCATTCTTTTTGAGGGCGGTCAGGGCCTGCACCACTTCGCTGCCTGCATCTTTGGTAAAGCCGGATAGGCTGATGTAGCCAATCTCGTCGTTCACCATGCCATAGTAAGGCACATTGTTCACCTTGATGGTTTCGCGGGTGATGTCTACCGCGAGGGGCTTGGCCTCCTGTATGCGGTTCACCAGCAGTTTTACACTGGTGCCCGGGGTGCCCCGCAGCAGGTTCCGCACATCCAGGGTGCCCAGGGTGGTGCCGTCTACGGCCTGGCCATCTATCTGCAGGATCTCGTCTCCTGCCCGCAGGCCCGCCTTGTACGCCGGTCGGTCTGGGTAGCACTCGCGCACCATTATCTTCTGGTTGCGCTTGGTAATGATGGCCCCAATGCCGCCATACTGCCCGGTACTTTGGTACTGGTAGTCCTCTATCTCGCTGGCGCTGATGTAGGTGGTATAGGGGTCCAGGCTGGATAGCATGGCGTCCAGGCCGATGCGGATGAACTCGTTTGGCTCAATGTCATCCACATAGTTGTTGTCTACCTCGCGCAGTACCTTGCCAAAGATGTCTATGTTTTTGCTGATCTCGAAATAGTGGTCGCCTGGCCTGAAGGCCAGCCACAGGGCCGCACCGGCTAGCAGTGCGATAAAGAGGGGTGTACGTAGCTTTTTCATGACAATTTTTTGGGTGCAGGTATCGGATCATGGCCATGCCCACCCCAGGGGTGGCAGCGGGCTATCCGGCGTATGCCCATCCAGCAGCCCCGCGCCCAGCCATGTGCCCGCACAGCCTGCACGGCATACTCGCTACAGGTGGGCGTATAGCGGCAGGCCGCAGGGAATAGTGGGCTAAGGGCATACTGATAAAACCGGAATAACCCCAGCACCAGCACACGCATAACGCCGTTCAGAATCTGCAAGAAAGATACCAGCATGGTAGAACAACGTTCAAGTTAGGCTAAAATAGGTGAATGTTGCAATGCTTTTTTGGCTTAGAACTGGGCAGCCAGGCCCAGGTGCACCCGGCCCCGATCCGGAGCGAAGGGGAGGCCGGGCAGTGTGCCCACAGCATAGCTCAGTAGCAGCTGGCCGGCGGGGGTGGGCAGGCTGAAGGCCAGGCCGGTGGCAATGGGCTGGATGGGGGTGCGATCATCCAGCACCGTGCGCTCCATATAGCCCCCTTCGGCAAATAGGCCCATGTAGGCATCCCGGCTCAGGCGCAGGCGCAGCTCCACATTGCCCAGCAGGTACTGGCTCACCAGAAACTGATTTTCGTTGAAGCCGCGCAGGGAGCTAGCCCCGCCGATAAAGCTGAGGTCATTCTGGTAATACTCCTCCAAGCCCAGCCAGAAGTAGCGTGCCCCCAGTACCCAGGTAAAGGCCTGCATGGGCAGGTAGGCAGTGGCAAACAGGCGTAGCTCCTGCCGGGGCTGCCGCTCCAGCAGGCGGGTTACGTCCAGGCTATCCAGGCCTGCGGGACGGCCAAACTCCTTGGTGCCCACGGCGAGGTCCGAACCCAGCTCATAGCCCTTTCGGGGGTTTAGCAGGTAGTCTATCCGGGTGTAGCGGAAGCCCACGCCGTACAGCGTGTTATCCGAGTCCAGGTTTGGTGGGGGGGGCCACACCACCCGGCGGAAGGCGGTGGTGCTGAGCAGGCGTGAAACAAAGCGCCGGTAGGTAAACAGGCCGGTGAGGTAGGGGGTAAACTGATACGAACCCTCCAGGCTCAGGGTACGGTTCAGAAAAGTGGTGTCGCGCCGCAGTAGGCTGAAGCCGAAGGCCCCGCTAAGGGGGGTGCCCAGCAGGTAGGGGTAGCGAAAGGAAAAATCGAGGTTCTGGCTCTGGTCTGGCAGTAGTTCCAGCTTCAGGCTGATGACCTCGCCCGCGCGGAAGGGGCTCACCAGCCGGAAGTTGCCCGAGCCTGTCCACTGTAGGCGCTCGCCCTCTTCCCGGGGAGGCAGAAAGCCCACTACCGCCTCAAAGCGGTTGGCCTTTCGGGCTGTGGTCTCTATCCGCAGCCGGGCGCTATCTGGGCTGTAGAAAATGCGGGGTGCCTGGGTGTTCTGGAAGTAGATTCGGTTGTCCATCAGGATCGGGATCTGCTCCACGCGGTCGCGTGCCAGCACATCGCCCGGCCGCAGGCGTATCAGGTTGTGCACCAGCTGGGGCCGCTCGCGTATGTTTCCCACAATCTCTATCTCGCTGATGTAGTAGCGCTTGCCCGGGTGCAGCACATACTGCGGCCGCACGTTGTAGCCCGGCTGGCGGCCCTGTGCTGTGGGCTGGTAGTGCAGCGTTCGTAGTTCTACCCGCGCAAAGGGGTAGCCCAGCTGCTGGTATAGCGCCAGCAGGGCATCTAGCCGCAGCTGCAGCAGCTGTGGGCGGTAGGGGCCGGGCTTGTCCAGGTCTGCTTCGCGGATAAGGCCGGGGTCGGCCCCTAGTACCTCCAGGCTATCCAGCCAGTAGCGGGGGCCGGGCCGGGCCAGCAGCATCACCCGCCTGCCCGTGCTGTCGGGCACCATCAGGCTATCTATCTGTGCCTCCAGGTAGCCTAGCTGCTGCCAGCTGTCTAGCAGGCGGCCAGCCAGCCCCTCCAGGGGTTTCCCCTTCTGTCGTCTTGCCGCCTTCGCCAGGGCCTCGGGCAGGCTATCTGGCAGGGGTGCCCAGTTTTTCAGGGTCTGCGCCTGCACAGGGCGCATGGGGCACAGTGCCAGGCCCAGAAAAATACCCATTGCCAAGCCCGCCACCAGTGGGCGTAGGCTTGTTCCTGCTAGGTATCCTGGTTTTCTCCCTGCACCCATTGGGCCCGGCTTTTGTTGCGTGTGGCAGATACACGGGCGCACAAGCTACACCCCGCTGCCTGCATCTGCCCCGCACCCGGCACTACCGAAGAGGAGGCACCACAACTCCCTACAGCCAGACCCTCAGTTTCAGCCTGCCAGCCCGGCCGGGGGTGCTGATCGTAGCCCGGCGCTTATCTTGATACAATGAGCTTGCGCGACTGTACAATTTTACCTGCCACCTCCAGGCTACAGAAGTAGATGCCCGGCTGATAGTTCTTTACACTTAGGCGCAACGAACCATTGGCCTGCTCTAGTACAAATTTCTCAACCTCCTTGCCCAGCATGTCATACACCCGTACGGTGGCCGCCGAAAAACCGTTTTGCAGCTCGTACTGCAGGGTGGCAAACTGGTTCGCCGGATTCGGGTAGGGCTGGCCCAGCCCTCCGGTCAGGCTCTGGTCTGTCGCCCGGGTGGCGGGCGGGGCAGACTGGTTCAGCACGTATGCCAGCTCGGTGCCTGTCTGCACCTGCGGCTCGTCCCTTAAGCCCGCATATTCAGGATAAGCGAAGCGCTGAGCCCAGCCGCTCGATGTAGCTGCTAGCAGGCCTGCGAATAGGAAAAGTGCATAAAGAGGCTTCATACGCGTTCTCTTTTCGGGTTTATTCAGATTGCCGAATATAAAGGTACGGGCATTGGTCTAAAAAAGCTAACGATTCGGAGGCCGAAACGGTCAATTCATACATGAATTTTCTACACCGTTTCTTCATACAGGGCTGTCTTCTGTGTGTGCGTATGGGTATCCGGGTCTAGCGGAAGTAGATGCCCACCGTAGTCATAATGGTCAGGAGGTTTTCCTGGATGTAGGCATTGTTGGCAAAATTATCGGATACATAGGTGGTAGCCAGGTCGTCCTGTATGCGGTACATGCCAGCCACATTCAGGTACACGCCACTCTCGGCCCGGTAGCCCAGGCCTCCGGTTATAAACTGCCGACTGTCCATCATGTGCTGCAGGTCTCCCTGGGTATCCAGGTAGCGGCGGCCCTTCTCATTGTACACACTGGCGTAGTAGGCATAGCCTCCCCGGATGTAGAACTGCTCGGCCACGCGGAACTCTGCCCCGATGCGAAAGTTCAGGCCGTAGTCGAAGAAGTTGTCTATACTCCGGTTCAGCCCGCTGAAGACAGCGCGGGTGGCCCCCGGGTTGGGGTCCAGGTCTTCGGTGCTGCGCAGGTTAGTTACCCGGTAGTCCGTAAACTCCACATCGGCGGACAGGAGGCCAATCTTATCGATCAGGTACATGGTGCCAAAGTTGAGGCGGTAAGGCAGTACCATGCGGTAGTTGAACTCGTTTTCGGCACTGGCCTTGGTGTCCTGGTTGCCAAAGTCGTCGCGCAGGCTCAGGCTGGTGCTGAAGCGGTCTCGCATGCTTAGCAGGCTAGGGCTGTGCAGGGCCAGGCCCATGCGCAGCTGGCGTATGGGCTGGTAAGTAAAGCCCACACTGGCATTTACGCCCACCCCACTGGTGCGCACCTCTTGCTCGTACTGCAGCTGGTCTATGGGCAGTATGGCCAGGTCATCCGGGTCCAGCTCGTTCACCCGGTTTACATCCCGCTCGGTATAGGTGCGGGTTTGGCGCCAGCTCAGGTCGTTGATGCCCAGTTTGGCCCCGAAGTAGAACTTGTCGTCATAATTCCCCCCCCAGGCAAAGGCCCATTCATTGTGGCGGCCCCGCTCACGGTACTCCACCGTCTGCTCGATCTGGGCAATGTCAAAGGCCCCCTGATACACGTAGTTGCCAGTACTTTCATCATAATCGGGCGCGGGGCCGATGAGGTACACAAACTGCTGCTGGTTGCCATTCACCGTGGCATCGAAGCCGGTGTTGTACGCCATGTCTGCCAGCTCGGTGGCGCCGTACACATAGCCCGGGTCTTTGAATAGGTCCGCCTCGGGTATTCCATTTGCCTGCTCTGCCAGGTCGTGGCTAAAGCTGCTGAAGACGTTGAAGCCCGTTACCGTAGCGCGGCGCAGGTAGTTGCCCAGCTGGTTGTAGCCCACAGCAAAGCTCCAGCTTTTGAGCTGCCCCGCAGGTTCGGTATTGGTAAACACCAGGCCGAAGCTGCCGATGCCCGGCAGGGCGCGGCTATCACTGCCGCTTACATCCAGGTAGTCGGTGTTGCTGCTGGAGATATTCAGGTAGGGACTTATGCTGATGTCGGACCCCCGATACAAGCCCAGGCCCGCCGGGTTCAGGGTGGCACTGGTAAAGTCGGCCCCCACAGCGGTGTAGGCACCGGCCATGCCCAGGCTACGGGCCGTGCCGGTAGGGTTCATCTGGTTGAAGCGGTGTGCGTCTTGCAGGGTTTGGGCTTGCGCATAGGTCATCAGGCAGCCCAGTATACAGAGGATGCGTTTCATATATCAAGCGGGTAAAAGCAGAAAAGGTGTGTGGACAGGTAGGGTAGTGCGGTACACGGCGGTGGGCATACACACAGGCTTATCGGCCTCGGCCCCCACCCCCACTACTGCGGCTAGGCGCGGTGCGCGCTGGTGCCTGTCGGCTGGGCGTGTACGAGGGCCTGCTGGGTGTATAGGTGCGGCTAGGCGCATTGTTGGCGGGTGCAGGCCTGCTAGGTGCCGGTGTATAGGTGCGCGTGGGGGTCGTTTTGTTTTGGCTGGGCGTGTAGCTACGGCTGGGTACGCTTCGGCTGGGGCTGTAGGTGCGGCTGGGCGTACTGCTACGGCCCGGCACCGTATAGGTACTGCGGCTGGGCGCGGTGCCCCCACCTGGGCTGGCACTGCGTGTGGGCGTAGTGGTTTTGTACTGGTTGGCGCGGTTTTGCGGGCTGCTGTAGTTGGATCGGCTGTTGGTGCCCACACGTTCGGCCCCACTGCCCCCGCCCGTGTTGTACTGCACGGCCCGTCCGCCACTGGTTGTTTTGCCCACCCCTGTGTTGTAGCTTGGGTTGGTGCTGCCGCGGTACACGTTGCGGCTGCCGGCCCCACGTGGGCTGGCATACTTGGTGGTGTAGCCATAGTAGCCACGGTGGTAGTAGCCGCCGTAGTAGCCACCATGATAGGCGGGGCCATACCAGGGGTCGTACCAGCCACTGTAGTAGGGGTTGCCCCAGCCCCACGGCCGGTATCCCCAGCCGGTGCCGTAGCCTACACCCCCCCAGCCCCAGCCGTAGCCAATGGATACGGACACACCTGAGCCATAGTAGGGCCTGCGCCAGCCATACCAGGGGTCATTCCAGTAGGGGTGGTGCCAGTAGGGGTTGAAGACGGGGTCCGGCCCCGGCATTACGTATACCACCGTGGGGTTATCCCAGCGGCGTATCTGGTTGGTATAGTATAGGTCTTCTTCGGCCTCTTCGTTGTAGTAGCGCTCGCCGTTGCCATTATCTCCTTCATACTTGTCGGCCTGGTTGGCCTCATAGCGCTGTTCGGCCTCATAGTTATGGTTTCGGCTGTCCGGCTGGCCCTGCACATCATCCTTGTACCCGGTCCCGTTCGGGTTATCCTCGGCGGGTGCAGGCTCGGCCTGCTTGTCGCGGCCGTTCAGCTCATCGTCCAGCTCATTCAGGTCTTCATCCATGTCGCCATAGGCCTTGGCTTTGCGGTCCTCGGCCTCCTGTTTCTGTGTTCGCTTGCTTTTGCCCTTGTCTTTTTCCTTTCGGTCGCTGGGCGCGGCGTATACGTCGTCCTGCGCCCGCACAGCCAGGGGGGCTAGCAGGGGTGCTGCCAGCAGGCCCAGGGCACATATTTTTATGATCAGGTACGTTCTCATCTCTTGGTGTATTTTTCTTTGCGTTCCCGTATGTATGCACAGGCATCTCTATGAAATACGTGCAATAACCATACCATAGTTTCTTTCCAGTGCTTTTCGTTGCAAATTTGCCCAATAGAACACACCAAAGATATGGCAAAAAACCTGAGTACACGTGCCGAGGACTATGCCGAGTGGTACAACCAGCTGGTGGTACAGGCCGATCTGGCCGAGCATAGCGGCATAAAGGGCAGCATGGTGATCAAGCCCTATGGCTATGCGATATGGGAGAAGATGCAGCGTATACTGGACGATGCCTTCAAGGCAACCGGACACCAGAATGCCTACTTCCCGCTACTGATCCCCAAAAGCTACCTGAGCAAGGAGGCGGCGCACGTAGAGGGATTTGCCAAAGAATGTGCCGTGGTAACCCACTACCGGCTGAAGACCAGCCCGGACGGCAAAAGTGTGGTGGTGGACCCCGAGGCTAAGCTGGAGGAAGAGCTCATTATACGCCCCACCAGCGAGACGGTGATCTGGAGTACCTTCAAAAACTGGATACAGAGCTACCGAGACCTGCCCCTGCTGATCAATCAATGGGCCAACGTGCTGCGCTGGGAGATGCGCACCCGCCTCTTCCTCCGCACCTCCGAGTTCCTGTGGCAAGAGGGACACACCGCCCACGCCACACGCGCCGAGGCCATAGCCGAGGCGGAGCAGATGCTGAAGGTGTATGCCCATTTTGCCGAGCAGTACATGGCTATGCCCGTGCTGCAGGGCATCAAGACCGCGAATGAGCGCTTTGCCGGTGCCGAAGAGACCTACTGCATAGAGGCCCTGATGCAGGACGGCAAGGCCCTGCAGGCTGGCACTAGCCACTTCCTGGGTCAGAACTTTGCCAAGGCGTTTGATGTAACCTACCTGACACGCGAGCAGCAGCCCGAGTACGTGTGGGCCACCAGCTGGGGCGTAAGCACCCGCCTGATGGGTGCCCTGGTGATGACCCACAGCGACGACCACGGGCTGGTGCTACCCCCCCGCCTGGCACCCATCCACGTGGTGGTGGTGCCGGTGTACAAGAGCCTGGAAGACCTGGCCCACATAGGCCAGCAGCTGGCCCCGCTGATAGCCGAGCTGCGCGCCGCCGGCTATACCGTAAAGCTGGACGATGACGACACCAAGCGCCCCGGCTGGAAGTATGCCGAATGGGAGCTGAAGGGGGTGCCCCTGCGCCTGGCCGTAGGCATGCGCGACCTGGAGAATGGCGTGGCAGAGGTCTTCCGCCGCGATACGCTAACCAAGGAAAGCCTGCCCCTGCCGGGCCTGGCCCAGCGGCTGGCAGCTCTGCTGGAGGAGATCCAGCAGAGCCTGCTGGACAGAGCCCGTAGCCGTATGCAGGCACAGACGTATACTGCCGACAGTTACGCAGACTTCAAGCAGAAGCTGGAAGCCGGGGGCTTTATCCGCGCCCACTGGGACGGCACTACCGAGACGGAGCAGAAGATAAAGGACGAAACCAAGGCAACCATCCGCTGTATACCGCTGGATGAGCCGGCAGAGGCAGGCACCTGCATCTACAGTGGCCAGCCCAGCAGGCAGCGCGTGGTGTTTGCCCGCGCCTATTAGGGCTCCCGGCTCCTTTGCGCTTTGGGCCACAAGTTGGAGGGCTTGCCTGTGCTTACAGACGCTACCTAAGAGTTTCAATACACGGCATGAAAGAATACGAGGGCCTGGGCCTGATGAGTGGCACCAGCGGAGACGGGCTGGATGTGTGCTATGCACGCTACCGGCAGCAGGGCGATGCCTGGCAGGGCGAGATACTGGAGGCTGAAACCCTGCCCTACACCGACGACTGGCACCACCGGCTGATGACGGCACCCCAGCTGGGTGGCGAGGCGCTGGCCAAGCTGCACACGGACTATGGCCACCTGCAGGGCCTACTGCTCCGCCAGTTTGTGGTGCGGCACCGGCTGAAGCCCCAGTGGGCGTGTGCCCATGGGCACACCGTGTTTCACCAGCCCAAGGCGCAGCACTTTAGCCTACAGATAGGCGATGGCGAAACCCTGGTAACGTACCTGGACTGCCCCCTGGTGACCAACCTGCGGGCGCGTGATGTGGCCCAGGGAGGCGAGGGAGCCCCCCTGGTACCCCTGGGCGAGCAGCTGCTATTTGAGCATGCCCTGTTCCTGAACCTGGGCGGGATAGCCAACCTGAGCGCTTTTGCACCCCAGGGGGCAGGCTGGCAGCTGTTTACCCAAAAAGGCCCTAAACCCTATGTGGCCTACGACCTGGCACCCTGCAATATGGTGCTGAACGAGGTGCTGCACTGGGCCAGGCCCGACCTCCCTTTTGATGAAGGGGGCCAGCTGGCAGCGCAGGGCCAGCTACTACCGCTGCTGTATGAGCAGCTGGAGCGGCTCCCCTTCTACTACCTGCCGCCACCCCGTAGCCTGGGCCGGGAGTTTATGCTAGCCGAGGTGCTACCCCTGCTGGAGCCCTACCGCGCGCAGGTGGCAGATGTGCTGCACACCTGGTGCCAGCATGTGGCCAGCCGCCTGGTGGCAGAGCTGGACCGCTATGGCATACACGACAGTAGCATCCTGCTAACCGGGGGTGGGGCGCATCACAGCTTCCTGCTGCAGTGCCTGGCCCAGCGGCTAGCCGCCCTGCGCATCACACCATCGCTCCCTTCTCCGCGCATTATCGACTTCAAGGAAGCCTACATCTTCGGCTTCCTGGGCCTGCGGGCCCTGCTGCGCCAGCCCACCGTGCTGCCCGCTGTTACCGGTGCCCGTGTGGCTGTCTGCTCGGGCAGCATCCACCTGCCCGAGCACTGGGCCACCCCGCTGCTGGGCTAGCTCTTGGGGCCGTGTAGCCGTGCATTCAGGTAGGCCAGTATCTGCGGCACAAGGCCCGGGCCTGCATATATGAAGCCCGTATATACCTGTATCAGGCTGGCACCGGCCTGTAGCCGCGCATGGGCCGTGGGGCCATCCAGTATGCCCCCTACGCCCACAAATGGAACTTGCTGCGGGGCCAGGTGCTCGGCTATCTGCTGGGCACGTGCACACAGGGGTGCCCCACTCAGGCCGCCCGCCCCCAGTGCCTCTACCTGGCTGGCAGCGGTGTGCAGGCCCGCGCGGGATAGGGTAGTGTTTCCGGCAATCAGGCCCGCAGTGCCGGTATCGCGTACTACTTCGCCGATCTCTTGTAGCTGCTCCTCGGTCAGGTCTGGCGCAATTTTTAGCAGAATGGGTTTGCCCAGCTTATTGAGTGCCTGCAGGCTGCCCAGTATCTGCACCAGGGCCTCCCTGCCCTGCAGCTGGCGCAGGCCCGGGGTGTTCGGGCTACTCACATTCACCACGAAATAATCGGCCAGGGCCTGCAGCCGGCTGAAACAGCGTACATAGTCCTGCACGGCCTCCTCATTGGGGGTATCCTTGTTCTTGCCGATGTTTGCCCCCACTATCAGCCCCTGGGGCCGCTGCTCCAGGCGCTTGGCCATGGCCTCCACGCCCTCATTGTTAAAGCCCATGCGGTTTAGCAGAGCCTGGTCCTTCGGTAGCCGGAACAGACGCGGCCTGGGGTTGCCTACCTGTGGCCTGGGGGTTACGGTACCCACCTCCACAAAGCCAAAGCCCAGGCGCTGCCAGAATGGCAGCAGGCGGGCGTCCTTGTCCAGGCCCGCCGCCAGCCCCAGGGGGTTGGGAAACGAAAGTCCGAAGGCCTGAGTGGCCAGCGCCGGGTACTGGCTGGCATCCTGGCCGGGTACCAGGCGGCCCAGTGGGCTGCCTGCCAGCCGCAGCGCCAGCAGGTGGGCGCGCTCTGCGTCCAGCCCGAAAAAAAACGGCTTTAGAAGGGATCTATACATCACATTGCTCAGGGTAGTGCCCAGGCCCATATCTCCACTTCACGGCGGGCCCGCATGGGCTTAGCCCACTCCTACGGGTCCTCGTGGTAGGGCGAATAGTTTATTTGGATTTTTCTGCCAGCAGTTCCTGGATCCGGGCCTCCAGCTGCTCGCCCCGCAGGCCTATGGCGGCTACCCTGCCCTGCCGGTCTAGCAGGAAGGTGTTGGGGATGGAGTTTACCTGGTAGGCGCGGGCGTGCTTGCTCTGCCAGAAGCCCAGGTCGCTCACATGGTAGGGCCATGTCAGCTTGTCTTGCTCAATGGCCTTTACCCAGTTGTCCTTTTCCTTGTCCAGGCTTACGCTGAAGATCTCGAAGCCCTGATCTTTCAGCCGACTGTACATGGCCACTACGCTGGGGTTTTCGCGGCGGCAGGGGCCGCACCAGCTGGCCCAGAAGTCTATGAGTACTACTTTCCCCTTCAGGTCGCTCAGCCGGTAGGTTTTGCCATTCGGGTTCACTTCTTCTATCTCCGGGGCCTGCCCACCTACGCGCACCATACCCGCTATGTAGGTCAGGTTCTTCTGCACATTGGCCGAGAAGTGTGTGTTTGGGTAGGCCTGCAGGTACTGCTTGCCCAGGCGGTAGTACAGCTCGGTAAAGTCGGGGCGCTGATCCTGTACATTTGGGTCTGCCGCGCCGTCCAGTGCTGCCAGCATAAACACCTCATGCGCCCGGCTTCCCGGCTTCAGGCTTTCCGCATAGGGTTGCAGGGCTTTTTCCACCTCGTCTATTGGCTGGCCGTAGCTGCCCATCAGGCTGCTTACATAGCTGCGTACACGCTGGTAGAACATGGGCATGTACCCCAGCTCTTCGGCCTGAAAGGGCACCCGCCGCAAAAATTCGGATTTGAAATAGGCGGTTTGGGCCTCTGGGTTGTTCTCCTCTCCAGCCTTGGCCTGGTAGGGGGCAAAGTAGTACAGCACTGCCAGGGTGCCCAGCAGGTCTTTCCGCTCAAGGTAGCCCTGGTGGTAGCGCACCTGCACCTGTGCCAGCGAGTCTAGCTTTGCCTTTGCGCCCTGCGCCCGGCTTGGGTCCTGCTGCGCCAGCTGCATGTACTGCTGTGCCAGCTGCTGCTGCTGCTGCTGCCACAGTTGGGTTTGGCGTACAAAGTCTTGGGCCGCCGTGTTTAGCGCATCGTCTTTGTACGTGGTGGCCCAGGTGCGGGCATCGGCAGTAAGCTCAATTTGGCCTTGTGTATCGATGAGCAGCAGGGTACCCTGTAGCTGGTTCTGGTCTGCCAGGGTGCCCAAAAAGTACCCACCCGCATGCGGTACGCTAGCCTGTAGGCTAAACCGGCCATCGGCCTGCATGGCAGCTGCACCCAGCGGCTCGTAGTAGCTGCCTATGGCCTGGTAGAGGAAGATACTGTCTTGGCTATAGTTCGTTATCTGGCCCTGTAGCTGCAGCCGGTGTGCCTTGGCCCCGTGTGCGCTGTGTGCTGCCTGGCTGCAGGCGGATAGAAACGCAAGTACAAGAAGGACAAGGGAGTGGAGGGGTAACATAAATGGAAGGTAGATGATGGGTTGGTATAATAAACGAAAACAGGCGGGGATACGGTGGGCAAGATAGCCTGGCTATACGGGCTGGTCTTCGGCCAGGGACTGTAGGATTAGTTCATTAATTACCTTGGGGTCTGCCTTGCCGCCGCTTGCCCGCATGATCTGGCCTACAAAGAAACCGAGCAGGCCCGTTTTGCCACTGCGATAGGCAGCTACCTTATCCGGGTTCTGTGTCAGCACTTCGGCTATCATAACCGTTAGTTGTGCCGTGTTGGTTTCCAGCAGCAGGTCCATCTCGGTGGCCAGGGCATCGGGCGCGGCGCTGGGCTGCTGCAGTAGGGCGGGCCACAGCTGGTCTTTGGCGGCACTGTGGCTTATTTTTCCGGCATCTATCAGGTGTATCAGCTGCCCCAGGGTTTCGGGGGAGAGGGGGAAGGCCTCCAGCTCGATGGCATATTCATTCAGGTAACTTTTTATCGGCCCGTTCATCCAGTTGGCTGCTGCCCGGGGGTTCTCGGTGTGCTGCAGCACAGCCTCGTAGTAGTCGCTGTAGGTCTTGCCCTCCGTCAGCAGGCCCGCGTCGAAGTCGCTTAGTCCCAGCTCCTGCGTATAGCGTGTGTACAGGGCCTCGGGCAGGCTGGGCAGCTGGGCGCGTAGCCGCTCCAGCAGGTCTGGGCCAATGTGCAGGGGCTGCAGGTCGGGCTCGGCAAAGTAGCGATAGTCGTCCGCCGTTTCCTTATCGCGCAGCAGGGTAGTTTTGCCCGCCACGGCATCCCAGGTGCGCGTTTGCTGCTGTACGGCCTCGCCTGCTTCCAGCAGGTTTATCTGCCGGTCTATCTCGTAGGCTATGGCTTTGCTTACGTTGCTTATGGAGTTTACGTTCTTCGTCTCCGTGCGGGTGCCCAGGGGGGTTCCGGGCTTGCGCACACTCACATTCACATCCACCCGCAGGTTGCCCTCCTCCATGTTTCCGTCGCACACGCCCAGGTAGCGCACCAGCTTTCGCACCTCGCCCACATAGGCGGCGGCCTGCTCGGGCGTGCGCATGTCCGGTTCGCTCACTATTTCTATCAGGCCTACGCCTGCGCGGTTCAGGTCTATCAGGCTCTCAAAGGGGTCCTGGTCGTGCAGGCTTTTCCCGGCATCCTCTTCCAGGTGTATGCGGGTAATGCCCACGTGCTGCTTCTCGCCCCGCTCGCCGGTGCGGATGGCCAGGTAGCCGCCCCGGCAGATGGGGGTGTTGTCCTGGCTGATCTGGTAGCCCTTGGGCAGGTCGGGGTAGAAGTAGTTTTTGCGTGCAAAATGGCAGTGTTCGGCTATCTGGCAGTGGGTGGCCAGCCCCATCAGGATGGCCAGCTCCACGGCTCTTTGGTTCAGCACCGGCAGCACCCCCGGTAGCCCCAGGCTGAGCGGGCTAATGCGCGTATTGGGTGCGCCGGCAAAGCCCACCGCGTCGGACGAAAAAATCTTGCTCGCGGTGCTGAGCTGTGCGTGTATCTCCAGGCCGATAACGGCCTCGTATCCCCGAAACATCATAGCCGCAAAGGTACAGAGTCTTGGCGTGCGCGGCCCCGCCATGCTGCCACACATCCGGCGGAGGAAGCAGTTTTTTTTTGTTTTTCGAACGATTCAGGCACTGTTTTTTCCCATTCAGCCATCTGGTAGCGAAAATCCTTGCAAGTATTCCTATTTTTGGGCGTTGGAGCGTGGGAGTGCAGCCTGCATACAGCACACAGCTGTACAGATTGTTGCTCCCGATGCCTCGTATTTTGAAATTTGCCAAAGCCTGAAGGTTTTAAATCGTATTTTAACTTCTGCCATGCAGCCTTATTCATTCCGTTTTCGGCGCTTGTTCCTGTTCTTATTTCTTGCCTGCTTCCTAGGGGCCTTTTCGGCGAGGGCGCAGTTTTCGAACCAGCGGATCATCTCCGAACCCTCCTCCTACACGGCTGGAACACCCTTCAATGTGGTTGTGCGCGTGGATTTTGAAGACGAATCGGGCTTCGATTGCGGTGTGGCCGATTTTCTTGCGTATGTGGGTGTGGATATGCCCAGCGACTGGAGCGTTACGAATGTAGCCACCACCATACCCGGTGTGCCCACGCTCCCTCCGGATGCCAGCAGCCTGACGGCAGCCCTTACCACTGGCCCCCCTTTTGGACCAGGCTGCTCTGCGGCTTCCGTAAACCAGTACGATGCTTATTTCTTCAGGAACACTGCTCTATTCTGCGAGAATCCAACTTCTTTCGATTTTACAATAACCTTTTCACCTGGTAGCGCTCCGTCCTTTCCCGGTTTTAATCTGGTGGTTTCTACCTACGCGGGGGGGGCTACCTTCTTTCCTACTGCACAGGATTGTCCAGATAACAACATTGTAGATCGCTTGTCGCTACAGGGCGGTACCATCGCCGCCAATCAGGCCATCTGCGCGGGCAGCGACCCCGCTGCCTTTACCAGCACGGCTGCCGCCAGCAATGGCACTGCCCCCTATGCCTACCAGTGGCAGAGTGGGCCCAGCAGCACCGGCCCCTGGACAGACATTACAGGCGCAACAGCCCAAACCTACGACCCCGGGGTGATAGCCGCCGCAGGCACCACCTACTACCGCCGCCGCGTGCGCGATGCTGCTGCCCCCGTAGCCGAGGCCTTCAGCAATGTACTGAGCATTACCACGACGGCTGTTCCCACGGCCAATGCTGGCCCCGACCAGAGCGGCGCTACTGCCGTATGCGGCACCACGGCCACACTGGCCCCCACCCCCGCAGGGGGTAGCTGGAGTGTGGTAAGCCAGCCGATGGGAGCGAGCGCCAGCCTGAGCGGCAACACCGCCGGGAACCTGACGCTGCCCGGCACCTACACCTTCCGCTACACCGTGGTGGGCACAGGCGGCTGCCCCAATGCCACAGAC